>JAUVVP010000083.1 GCA_030604585.1 Planctomycetota bacterium
AAGCCTCCGACCCCATCCTCCCCCACCACATAAGCGAGGCGGTCAACTACAGGACTCTGGACCGGCACCTGGAGTAAAGGCGCTGCCCGTTGGCCTCCGTGCGCTACGCCGCCGGTCCTGCCTGCGCTAAGCCAGTCCCGTTCCCAGGATCCACTTGACCACGTCACACTGCTCTTCCACGCGCCCTTGCACGGTGTGCTCGTCTATCCGCTGCACCTGGGGCTTCGCTGCGGCAGCTTCTGCGGCCTCAGCCGAGCGCATCACGATCGTGACGGTCATGGGGAGCATGGGTTTGTACGGCGTGCACAGGCCGGCGCGCAGCTTCTCGATCGCTTCGGCCACCTTCTGCGCCGTCAGTCGTCGGGCTGACTCAGCGTCCGGGCCCGCACACAGGTCATGGCTCTTCGCACGTTTCACGGGCGCCGTCACAATGCCCGGGAACTGCGCCTCCGCTTCGGCGCAGGCGGCCTCGTCGCCCTGCATCATGACCACGGGAATGTCCCAGTAGCCCGCGAAGCAGGCCTCAATCCCCATCTCGCCCACGCTCTGCCCGTTGATCCTGAAATCAGCCCATTCGAGCGTCCAGGTATGGGGCAGGAATGCGCCTTGCGTTCCTGCCTTCGCGTGATGACCCGGGAGCATGAAGCCGTCAGCGCTCTCATCAAGCCCGGGCATCCAGCGGAGTTTCCCATTCTGATACCCCCTGGACTTATCGAGGTACGTGATGCGGGGGTCAGAGAGCATCCTGTCGAGTATGATGTTCCCTCCGCCGTGATGCGTGTCGCACACGATGAGTTCATCCACCCCGGCTTCGAGTGCGGCCGCTGCAGCCGAGTTGATGTCGTCTATCAGGAGCTGACGGCCCTGTTCGGCAATGTGCTTTCTTGCGCCTTCCTCCCAGTACCAGACGTGCTCACGTGTGAAGATCCCGCTCACTCCCTCCATGTCCCAGTGCATGAAGATCCTCACGACTCACCATCCTTTCCCATGTTTGCCCTCCCGGCTCTGCCTCCTGCGCTCTGCCGTTGCGCAAGTGCTGCTGGCCTGCTGCCGGTTGTCCGGCGGAGCGTGGCCGCATTGACACTGAGGTAGACTTGCCGCCCCTGGAGTACTGCTACGCGCCGGCCCCTCAGGACATCCGCTTCAGAATGCGCAGCGCCTTCGTGGCATCGGAGGAGCTGTCCAGCGCAAGGTACATCACGAAACGCTTACCGACCACCGAAGCGGACAGGCCGCGCACGTTGATGCCCCTGGCTGCGAGCGCGTTCGAGATCTGCGCGCCCAGTCCGGGCTTGTCGCGTCCCTCGGCCCGAACGGCAAATAGGGTCTTGGTCTTGTGCAGGCCCGCCTTCTTTGCCGCACGGCTCTGTCTGGCGCCCTTCACAGGCGTCAGGAACACCACTCCGGTGCCCGGCTTGTGTGGTGCCCTGCGTGCCATGACGTATTCGAGTTCTGCGCCTGCCTCGGCCAGTGCGGTCAGCTTCTCGGCCAGCCCGCCCGGCCGGTCCTTAATGCTGCCGGCCCAGATGTCCACCCGACTCACCTCCAGAGCCATGACGAACCCTCCTACAAACGTTTACGCCGAACGCGATCCCCACTTGCTCCACACACCGTGACCGATGCGTCTGCATGCGGCCAACATACTATATGTTCCAACCCCGTCGCGAAAGCGCCCTCACCGCCTGAGCCCTGCGGTCATCGCTTCCAGATCGTGCCGGCCCGCGGCAGCATGGCCGACCGTCATGGTTGTGCGCTCGCGCTCTCTTCGGTCCGTCTCAGTTCAAGGGTTATGCCTTTCGGGTCGGGACAGTGGATTGTGGCCACCCCTTCCTCGTCTTCCCAGGGGAAGTTGACCCCGAACTGCAGCGCGACGAGATAAGAGGCTATCGCATTCTAGGCCCCCAGGCACATCCCCTGCGGCGTAGTCGCCTCCACGACGAGCACGTCGCCCACCTTGTGGAAGCCGCCCTGACACTGACCCCCCGTAACAGTGATGCGAATCGACATGGACCACCTCCCGGCATAGAAGTTCAATCAACGTGCTGACCTGCCGGCCACAGTTGTTCATGAAGTCACGTCTTCCAGGCAACCGTCTGGCGGCCCGTCAGTTCCGAAATGCGTAAGTCCCGGTGACGAGCCCCGGCATGCCCGCACAGAGAAAGGCCATACGCACGGTCTCGGCAATCTCCTGGTCAGTGGCTCCCTGTGCACGGGCACGCTCCGCAATGGCCCTTACGCCTTCGGCATGACCCAGTATGGCATCGGCCAGCATGCTCATGAGCGTCTTGATCTTCGCCGGCAGTGCACCGTCTTGGCTCGCGAAATCTTGCAGCGAAATCATCTGGCCCAGCAGCTCGGGGTCATTCTTCTCCAGTGCTTCCACGAAAAAGGGCTTTTGCATGGCCTTCTCCTTTCCGCAAGGACGGCTGCGAAGCGACTGTGGTTCCCTCTGACCCAATCATACACGGGCGACGTTGGCTTTGCCACCCGCTGCGGACCCGGTGCACGGTCCCCCTTCGGTGCGGGAAGACGGTTGACAGGTCAGTGCCGACGCCGTACGATTGCGCTCAGAGCCGCATCTCGCCATCGGGGCAGGCAGGTGAACCGGCAGTAGAGAGGGAACGGAGGTGAAGGAATGGGAACGGTTCTGGTTGTATTCCACTCGCAGGGCGGCAACACGAAGGCCGCGGCTGAAGCTGTAGCGCAGGGCGCAAGGGATGTCGCCGGAACGGAGGTAGTCCTCAAGGAAGGGCTGGCGGCCACGACCGAGGACCTTCTTTCCTGTGGCGCGCTGGCCGTTGGAACCCCGGACTACTTCAGTTACATGGCCGGCGGTCTGAAGGACTTCTTCGACCGCACTTTCTATCCGACGCAGGGGAGCATCACCGACAAGCCCTGCGGCATCTTCGTCACGCACGGAGGCGGGGGGAAAGCCCTCGAGAGCGTGCAGAGCATCTGTGGCAGCTTCAAGTTCAAGATCGTCGGCGAGCCGGTCCTGGTCAAAGGCGCCCCCGACGACGAAGCGAAGGAAAGGCTTGCCGGGCTTGGACGGTCTCTGGCCGAAGCCGCTTCATAAGGGGCTATTGCAGAACCCCGTTCGTGACGAGGCCGAGCGAGGAGCCGGAGGGCAAGGAGACAGGCGCAAAAGGCCCGGAGGCGTGGCTCTATGCCACGCTGAGGACGTTTTACGCCGCCGACGCCGCCATCTGGCTTCGCAGCCGCCCGCAGTAGATCCGGGTTCTGCAATAGCCCCTAAGTGCGGCCCGCAGCTCGCCGTCTTCGACCGGCCTGGCGAAGGGACCGAAGTCCGGCGGCAAGGTGCCTCCGGCACAGCCGTCCAGAGGGCTGCACCACGAGCAGTCAAGAACCCTCATGAAGCCCGTCAGGGACCCTCTCTCGTCAACGGCCCCGCGGGCAACTCAGCCTTGCTCCGGGCCCTCCGGCAAGCGCAGGACCAGTGAGAAGCCGATGTACTGCCAGCCGTTCTCGACCCGGTAGAGTATCCGGTTGACGCCTTTGCGGAAATGGACACGCCGCCAGACTTCGTCAATGTCCCAGCCTTTCAGGCGCTTGGAGCTTATCCAGACCGGCACGCCGTTGATCTTCAGCGTGCCGCGGTCGTCGGTACCCAGCGCGATCAACAGGTCGCGCGGCTCGTCGCAGTAGAACTCCGTGTAGGCGTACCAGATGCCGTAGGGCTGGGCGTTGGGGGGCTTGATCTCGGGCTTCTCGGACTGCACGAACTGCCAGCGGATGGTCCGGCCGTCCTTGCCGATGTAGGTGGCGTCCAGGTCAATCAGGCTGTCGGGCGGGAACTCCCGATCGATGTTGACGCGGTTCGGGTTGGGGAACGGCCCCAGCGTGTACCAAGTGTCAATGAACATCCACCTGCCCGGGCGGCCTCCGGGGCTGATCTTACGCGCGCCCACGGCCGCCACGTCGGGCGTCAGTTGCGGCAGGTCGCCCTGCTCCGCACCGTCCTCCCCGAACAGCGGTGTCGGGCCCTGGCTCAGCAACTCGGTCAGGTCCTCGAAGTCCACAGTGCGGCGCGGGCCGGCGCCCTCCTGCTGTTCCAAGGCCAGCATCATCGCGGCCATGTTGGAGAAGCGTCCGCTGACGTCTTCCATTGCCAGTTCACGGATGATCAGTTGGAAGTCCGGCGTCTCGAGCGGCTCGGCGCCCTCGAGGTCGCTGCCGAACTTCATCTTCGCCACGGACTGGGTGGACATCTCCAGCATCCGATGGGCCAGATTCACCATTGACGCCGTCTCGCGCAGAGCGACCTGAAGCTCCTCCTTGTGCGCCTCGAAGCGGTCATCGGTCCGCACCGCGTTGCGCAGCAGTTCGGCGTCGAGGTCAGGCCGGACGGGCCGCACCACGTCAATGTCGCGCCGGGCGTCCTCGAGCTTCATGTCGCGCACCATTGCCAGGTCCATCGCCCTGACCTCTTTGAATGACTCGGCGATCTCGTCCTCAAGCGTGCGAGCCCCTTCGTAGAGTCTCGGCACGTCGGTTCCGAGTTGCTCGACGCTGCGCTGCGGCCCACTGTATTTCGGAGCTGGAAGGGCGGCGGTCTCGCCGACTGCGGCACCCGGTTCTGCCGGCCGGCCCAGTGCCACACGGCGCTGATGCTCCTCAACGGCCTCGCGGAGGGCGTCCACGGCCTTCCTCTGGGCCGCGAGGGCGAGCTTCTGGGCTTCGGCCGCGGCCTCATGCAGCTCGGTCCTCTCGCCTTCGCGCGCGTCGAATTCTTCGGCCGACTCGCCGACCCGTTGGTCCTGTTCGGCGAGGCTGGCGGCCTGGCGGTCGATCTCTTCCTCGGGTTTCCCCGAGTCCTCCATCTGCTGGAGTTGCGTGCGAAGTTGGTCGGCTCTGGTTCGCTCTGTCGTCAGGACCCGTTCGCGCGCCTGAACCTGTGATATCTTGTCGCGGTGTGCGTCGTGTGTGGACTTCGCCTGCTGGTGAGCTACCCCGGCCCGGCGTTGCTGCGCAGTAACGTCTGCAACGTCGAACTGGATCATGTCCAGTTTTCTTCGCGCCCGCTGCTGGGCCTGTTCGGCCAGGGCCTGAAGCCGGTCCGTGGCTTCAATGGACACGTCCTGCTCGATCGAGCCGACCGCGCCCTCCATCTGCTCAACCGCACGCTCCATTTCCCTCAACGCGTCTCGCGCAGCGTTCTCCCTCTGCCGCGTCTCGAACCCTGCAAACTCATCGGACATGCTGTCCTGGATCTGAGTTATGTTCCCGAAGACGCGCTCAAGTTCGCCGGCATTCTCTGCGATCTGCTCCGCTGCGCGCTCTTCGATCGCTTCGGCCAGGTCCGCCAGCACGGCGGCCGACATCGTCTTTTGCGGCGCCGTCCGACGCACGATTTCCCGGACGATCTGGCGAACCGGCGTGAGGTAGACCAGTCCCGCAAGGGCCAGGATGTGCAGCGCCAGCGACACCAGGAACCAGCTTCCCCTCTCAGTGCGCAGGCGCTGCCGGCTGCGGCTACTGAGGGACCTGCTCTGGTGGCTGCTTTGTTCTGATGCCGACATTGGTCAGGTTCTCGAAGTTGCACATGTCCAGGATCTGCACGGCGGCCCACAGGGGCGCTTCGCGGTCCGCGTCAATACGTATGCGGTGGTCCGGGTCCTTGCCGGCCAGTTCCTCGAGTTTCGCAGCGAGATAGCCCTGCCCCACGGGCTCGGACCCCAGGTAGAGGTTCCCGTCGCGGTCGATGGACACGATGGTCATGTTGCCTTCCAACTGCCTGCTGACGGCCGCGGCGGCTTCGGGCAGCTCCAGCGGCAGGTCCTTCTCGATCTTCTTCAGCGTCGTGGCCACGAGGAAGAAGATAAGCAGCAGGAACACGCAGTCGATCAGGGGGGCCATCTGGACCACCACCTGGTCATCGTCTTCTTCCATCCTAATCCGCATCGCCGCTCTCCTCGCCAGGCGGCTTTCGGTCGGCCTTAGCCCCGAACCAGGCGTTGATCAGCTCGCCGGCTTCCTCCTCCAGCATGATGGCCAGAAGGTTCGTGCGGCTCCGGAAATAGTGATAGAGGACCAGGGCGGGGACGGCGATGGTGAGCCCCGCGCCCGTCGTGATGAGCGCCTTGGAGATGTCGCCGCCCAGCAGCGAGGCGTCGCCCAGCGACCCGGCGGCCGCCACTTTGTCGAACGCGCCGATCATGCCGATCACGGTTCCCAGCAGACCCAGCAGCGGCGAGACCGTGGCGACCACAGCCAGCGGGTACGCCTTCTGTGCGTGCCGCCGCAGGTCACGGGATGCCATGTCAGCCGCCATCGTGGAGACGTCGGCCATGCTGCTGTGGCGATGCCTGGCGACGACGGCCAGGACGCGCGCCAGCGTGCTGTTGCTCTTGTCCGGCAGGGCCTGGATCTCGTCCCACTTGCCCCGCCGCCACAGCCTGTCGGCTCGGTCGGCAAGGCCGTCCGGCACGACGGTGCCGCTGCGCAGGTTAACCAGCCGCTCAATGGCGTACCCCACACCCGCCACCGATGCGAGAAGCAGGAAGACCATCGTCAGCCCGCCCTGCCTCAGCTTCAGGACAAAGGCTTCGCCGGTGGTCAGTTCATGGGCACCGCGACCGGGTCCGGGCACGTCGCCCTGAACCGGCGTGTCCGGGAGCACCTCCAGGACATCAGCGGGCCCCGCCTCGGTATCCGGGACGACTGCCTGCCCCAGCGCGAACGGACCGTGAAGCCACAAAGCCAGCAACGCCGCGACGATGACGACAAGAGCCCGTCGAGAGTCCATCCAGCATCCTCCTACGTGAACCAGAACGACGAGCCTGCCGGCACCGCGCGCACGGGCTTCGCCCTGTTGGGGATGAAATGTACGCCCCAGGCGGACGCGTGTCAACCGCTCGCCTGGTTGCTTCCATGCGACTTGAACGCCCCGGTTCAGTGCCGGGCGGACCGGCAGCTCGTCCTGCTCTATCGCCCGCTCCAGGGCCGGCCGCACCGCAGCCTGCCGGCAAGAAGAAAGGCCCTCCAGCCGCGTGGAGCCGGCGGGCCTACGTTCTTCTACCTGGAAACGGACACGACCCAACCTGGCGCACGCCCCCGGTGGACCCCGGGCAGCGTCATCTCCCCGTGCGTCAAACGCAGGGCGCCGCCGTACCGCCAGCCGTCGGCGCAGTCACCCTGGCATCAGCGACTGTGTCATATCAACTGCTGCAACAACACTCTGCAAGAGACGTCTACGGTTCTGAGTGTTACACGCCGCCGCCCACCGGGCCTTGGTCCGCGGCAGGCGGCGGACAGTTACAGCTCAGTCAAGCAGACCGAAAAGCACCAACTGGCCTTCCTGACGCGCTGTGATAAGCT
>JAUVVP010000247.1 GCA_030604585.1 Planctomycetota bacterium
CCTGGACGACCTGGCCGCCACCGGGAAGGTCGTCTTCCAGAAGTCCGAGCCCAGGCCACAGGTGCTCTGGGAGTTCGAGGCCGACTCGCTTGGCAGGGGCCACCGGTCCCACTGGGAACTCAGCACCGACGACAGCATCCGGGCGAACCAGCGGGTGGCCCGGATCGACCTGCCCGGCGTTGTTCCCGACCAGGAGCACCGGGAGCTGCTGGTCATGGACCTTCCCCGGCGTGCCGGCATCCGGCGGGAGAACATCCGGGGCGTGTTCCTCGACCTGAACGTCTCGCGTGACTTCCAGTGCGACGACCCGAACGCGCGCATCGAGATCATCATGCAGAGCCCGGCCGACTACTGGATGTCACTCGGGAGCGTCCCGCTGCCCAAGGCGGGCGACAGATGGCGGACGCACACGGTGACGGTCACCGATCCGAAGCACATCAAGGCAGTGTACGCAGCTTACAACGTGTGGTTCGTCTTGCACTCGGAGAAGCCCGTCACCGGAGCCGTCTTCATCGACCGCGCCGGGCTGATGGTGCGCTGACGTCAATGTAGCTCAGGCTCTCCAGCCTGAGTCCGTCAGTGTAGCCTGAGGAGCCGCCGGAGGCGGCTTCAGCAGACAAGAGTGTCTGCTCTACAACATGCCATGCACAGATGAAGGCTGATGGCAGCAGGCCACCTGCGAAGTTGCTCCGGCCTGGTCGGAGGAGGATGCTCATGCGTGTGGTGGCGAACATGAGCGTGGTCTTTGCGGCGTTGGGACCGTTGGCGGCCGCCGTCGGCGCGCTCGCCGTAGTCGGCATGGGGGCGGCGCTGATCCTCAAGCAGCCCCACGAGCCGGAGCCGCCGGCCGTCGCCAGGCGGCCCGTCGCACCTGTCGAGAAGCCACTGGAGGAACCAAGCATGACCGAACAGGCTGAAGGGCCCCGTGAACCATCGCTCGTCGTGCTCGAAGGCGTGCCGAGGGTCACCTACCAGTGGCACGAGGGCAGGATGGAGCTGACCCCTTTCCCGTCATGTCTCAGGGCATGGCTCGAGTTCGTTGGCGACGACCTCGGGCGCGCAGGTGACTTGCCCCCGGACGCGGCGGGACAGATCGACCGGGACTTCCTCTACACGTTCGTCATGGGCACCTCGGGCGCGGCCTTCCGCTTGGTGTGGAACGCGGGCCAGTGGGACGCCGGCAACGTGGACGTGATGCTCATGGCCGTGGACCCCCTCGAGCCGTTCCGCCGCGCCTTTCAGGCGGCCGGGTACGAGTGTGAAATCGTTGGCAACGTCGACCGGCGGAACCAGCCCGAGGGCGAAAGAGACATCTTCGTGCGCTACGAGGGGCGCGAGTTCCTCCGGGGCCGTATCGTCGAGAGCATCCGCGACCAGGGCTATCCCGTCATCGCCTTCGGCGTGATAGGGCCGCCAGAGGCGTGCATCGTCACCGGCTACGATGAGGGCGGGGACGTTCTGATCGGCTGGAACTTCTTCCAGGAGCTCCCAGAGCAGAACCCCGACGGCGAGTTCGAACCGTCGGGCTACTTCCGCAAGCGGGACTGGTTCGGGAACACGGCCGGCGCCATCTTCGTCGTGGGCAAGGCGGAGAGGGCCCCGCTGGGCGAGATCTACGGCGAGGCATTGGCGTGGGCGGTCGAGGTGGCGAGCACGACGCAGGTGCACGAGCGCAAGGCCGGCGCGGCCGCCTACGAGGCCTGGGCCGAAGACCTGCTGCGCGATGAGGACTTCCCCGCAGACGACCTGGCCGTGCTGGCCGAGCGCATGATGCCCCACATTGACGCCATGACGATGGTGGGAGAGGGTCGCTGGCGCGCGGCGCGGTTCGTGAGGCTGGCCGCCGAGGAGCTGCCGGACGTGGCTGATGAACTCCTGGCGGCGGCAGCCTGCTACGAGGCAGAGGCCGGTCTGGTACAGGAGCTTGGCCCGCTGGTGGGCGGGTTCGGCTACGAGGAAGACAAGCTGCGGAAACTCGCCGACCCCCAGGTGCGTCGGCAGATGGCGCTCATCATCCTCCAGGCACGGGGTAAGGACGCCGAAGCCGCCGACCACCTTAAGCGTGCGCTGAAGGCGCTGGCGGCAGGATGATACGGTGCGCCGGCTCAGAGGCGCTGGCGCACGCCGGAGATGCAGGCGGCGCCCTACGGCTCGACCACGGGGGCCATGCGGTCTACTTCGGGGTCGGCGAATTCGTCTTTGGCGTCCGTCGTGCGCGAGCAGAAGAGCCATACCACAGCGCCTTCGGGGCCCGCCTGGAACCAGTGCCAGTTCTGCGGGGGCGACGTGTGCTGGTCGCCGGGCCTCAGCACCGTTTCGTTCCAGACGGTGTAGTGCTTCCTGCGGTGCGAGAGCAGGCTGGCCCTGGGAGATGCGGTCCCCGGACCGGCCATGTAGACGTAAAGGTCGCCCCATTCGCAGCGCCAGGTCTCCTCCTTGCCGGCATAGCTGCCCTGGGACGGATGCCTGTGCTGGGGGCACGTCTGGCCGGGCAGCAGGGCGACCAGCCGTACTGCGATCGCGCCCGTCCCCAGACGCGGCAAGACCTGAAGGCCCGTCCGTTCGATCTCCCCCAGTCCGAAGTCCAGCACTTCGATCCGGTCCAGCTCGTCGGGTCGCACCGTGATGCCCGACCGGGCGAACAGGTCGACCGCGCGCTTCCTGGCCGATTCGTACTGCTTGCGGCTTATCACAGCAGGGACCTCACCAGGTGCTGGAACGTCCGGGCGGGGACGCCCTCGGCGATGAACTGCTCCAGGCGCTCGCGGCCGATCTTCTCGACCAACTCTTCGGCCGCCTTCACGATGGCTATGGTGGCGTTCATCTGCTCCACCGGGTCGCCGTCGCGCGTCAGGACGTCGTAGGCCAGCCAGCCTTCCCAGCCCAGGCGGTCCAGGTGGAACATCGTCTCGACCAGGTCCCACAGGTTGACCGAACCGGGCAGCATGTCCCAGTCCCACTCGCGGCCGTTGTCGTTGAGGTGCACGTAGAAGAGCCGCCCCGCCCGGTGCGCGAGGCAGACCATCTCGGCCGGCGTCTCGGCGGCGACGAGCGCGTGGCCCACGTCCATCGTGACGCCCACGTTGTCGAAGCCCAACTCCTCGCACAGGTAGAGGGCGCGGCCCATGTCGCCCAACGTGCAGTAGTTGCGGGCCTCATTGGGTTTGTACTCCAGGCTGATCTTCACGTCGTCGCGGTAGCGCGCGCCCTGGGAGATGCCCTCCGCCAGCCACTCCCATTGCTTGAGGTAGTCAACCTGGAAGCTGTAGTTGTGCCCGACTATCAGGGTGCAGCACGTCACCATCGGGGCGTCCAGCTCGGCGGCCAGGTCCATGGCGGTCTTCAGGTCGGCCACGGCATCGGCGCGCAGGGCGGGGTCAGGCGACGTGAAGGAGCCCGACTGCCACTTCTTGGCGGCCTTCACGTTCAGGTTCACGGCCGAGACCGGCAGTCCGCAGTCCTTGATCAGGGCGACGCTCTCTTCGCGGTTCGGGAAGTCCTTCGGGTAGACGACCTCGATGCCCTCCACCCCGGCCACTCGCCCGGTCATCTCCAGCCGCTCGGCCAGGTCGCGGGCCGGCTGGTATTCGTGGAAGCGGTCCGCCTGCCGCCCCATCAGCCCCACCATGACGGAGTGTTTCACACGTGCGTTTCCCATCGCCTGTTCCTCGCTGAGATTCACGGGCTATTGCAAAACCCGGATCTACTGCGGCCGGCTGCGAAGCCCGATGGCTATGTTGTCGGCGCAAAACGTCCTCAACGTGGCTTCAGCCACGCTTCCGGCGTTTTGCGCCTGCCGCCTTGCCCTCGGGCTTCTCGCTCGTCCTCGTCACGAACGGGGTCCTGCAATAGCCCCTTAGGCGCCGGCCACGCATCCGGTGCCGAACGCGCCCCGCGATGTTGACCGACCGCTCTTGGGCTGCCGGACTACTCGTAATGGAGCGTCTGGACCGGGTCCATCCGGGCGGCCCGCAGGGCCGGCAGGAAGCTGAATATCAGGCTGCACACAACGGCGCCCCCGCCGGTCAGGATGACGCTCAGGGCCCCGATGTGGGTCGGGATTTCCTTGAAATAGTAAACCGTGGGCGGGAACGGGTCGAACCCGACGGCCCACTTCACGAGGTCGCGAACGGCGTTGATGTTGTCGGCGAAGAGCAACCCGCCCCCGACCCCCAGGAAGGCCCCGACCACGCCGATGGACAGCCCGACGAACAAGAAGACGAGGCATATCTGCCCGGGCGTGAAGCCGATGGCTTTCAGTATGCCGATGTCCCGCCGCCTCTCGTTGACTACCGTGCTCACGATGGCGAATACGAAGAACTCGGCCACCACCAGTATCAGGCTCAGGATCAGCGCCTGGAGGAACCTCTCCATGGCCACTGCCTCCAGGAAGGTTGGGCGTTCTTCTTCCCACGTCGTGATGCTGAGCTGGCGGCCGCTGTGGATCAGGCGTGGGACTCCGTCCGCCCCCACGCCGACTATGCTCGTGCCGCCCCGTCTGAAGGCGGCGTCCTTCAACGCGCCCTCCGGTTCCTTCCAGACGAAGTAGGCCCCGACGACCGTTCGCCCTGCGGCGGCATAGATGCGCCAGAAGTGAACGCCGGCCTCGCCGGCGGTCATGACCCTGTCCCGGCGTCCCCCGAATGCGATGGCCCGGACGGGGCCTGCGTCCGCCTGCCAGGCGGAGGTCTGGCGTCCGGTCTC
>JAUVVP010000069.1 GCA_030604585.1 Planctomycetota bacterium
GAAGAAGGTAAGACCCTCGATACGACCGTGGACCTGGTCGAAGGCATGCAGTTCGACCGCGGCTACCTGAGCCCCCACTTCGTCACCGACCGGGAGAACATGGAGTGCGTCCTGGAGGACTGCCAGGTCCTGATCCACCAGGAGAAGATATCCTCCGTCCAGGATTTCCTGCCCCTGCTGGAACAGGTCGTCAATGCCGGCCGGCCGGTGCTGGTCATCGCCGAGGACGTCGAGAGCGAGGCGCTGGCAACGCTGGTCATCAACCGCCTGCGCGGGGCGCTGCCCTGCTGCGCCGTCAAGGCGCCCGGCTTCGGCGACCGCCGCAAGGCCATGATGCAGGACATCGCCGTGCTGGTCGGCGGGCAGGTCATCAGCGAAGACCTGGGCCTGGAGCTGAAGTCGGTCAGCCTGGCCGACCTCGGACGCGCCAAGAAAGTCGTGATCGACGCCGACACGACCACCATCATCCAGGGCGGCGGCACGACGGATGACATCCAGGGCCGCATCAACCAGATAAAGAGGGAACTCGACACCAACACGAGCGACTACGACCGCGAGAAGCTGGAAGAGCGGCTCGCCAAGCTCGCAGGGGGCGTGGCGCAGATCAACGTCGGCGCCGCCACCGAGGTGGAGATGAAGGAGAAGCAGCACCGCGTCGAGGACGCCGTGCACGCCACTCGCGCCGCCGTGGAGGAAGGGATCGTGCCAGGCGGCGGCGTCGCCCTGCTGCGTGCCGCCAAGGCCCTGGACGATGTGAAGGCCAAAGGCGACGAGGCGATCGGCGTCGAGATCGTGCGCCGGGCCGTCCGCGAGCCGCTGCGGCAGATCGCCGAGAATGCGGGGCTCGACGGCGCCGTCGTGCTGGAGAAGGTCCTGGGGAAGAGGAAGAACTCCTGGGGCTACGACGCCGCCAAGGACGAGTATTGCGACCTGGTCGAGCGCGGCGTCGTGGACCCGACGAAGGTGGTGCGGACCGCGCTTCAGAACGGCGCCAGCGTCGCCGGCGTGCTGCTCAGCACCGACGCCATCGTGGGCGAGATACCCGAGAAGAAGAAGCCCGCCACGCCGCCGATGCCGGAGTACTAAAGGGCCTGGCCCAGCGGCCGGCCCCGTAGCCGAGCACAATCAGCCCCACGTCTCGCCCGACGTGGGGCTTCCTTTTGCCGGTGCAGAGGCCTGAGCGCGGAGCGCGGCAGGACCGCACAGTGGCGAGTGCCGTTTGCTCTCCCCTTGGCCGGCCTCTGCTCCGTCGAAACGTCGGCAGAGCGGCATGGTGGCGGGTCCGAAGCTCTCAGTGCTCGATGGGGAAGCGGGCGCAGAGGTCCAGGACGCGGGCCTTAACCGACGGGGCGGCCTGGGCCGGGTCGGACGCGCCAAGCACCTCGACGATCCATTGGGCTATCGTGCGCGCCTCGTCTTCCTTCATGCCGCGCGTGGTGATGGCGGGGGTGCCGATGCGGATGCCGCTGGCTTCGGCGGGCCTGCGCGGGTCGTTGGGGATGGCGTTCTTGTTGACCGTGACGTTGGCGCATGCGAGGAAGTTGAGGGCCTGCTCGCCGCTCAGGCCCGCATCGGTCAGGTCGAGCAGGAACATGTGCGTGTCGGTGCCGCCGCTGACCACGGGGAAGGCGCGGCTGATGAACTCGTCGGCCATGGCGCGGGCGTTGGCGACGATCTGTTCCTGGTAGTGGCGGAACTCGGGCTGCATGGCCAGCTTGAAGGTCACGGCCTTGGCTGCGATGGCATGCATCATCGGCCCGCCCTGAATGCCGGGCATGACGGCGCTGTCTATACGGTCCGCGTATTCCTTGCGGCACAGGATGAAGGCGCCGCGCGCGCCGCGCAGCGTCTTATGCGTGGTGGCCGTGACGAAATCGGCGTGCGGGACCGGGCTCGGATGGACACCGGCGGCCACCAGGCCTGCGATGTGCGCGATGTCGGCCAACAGGTAGGCGCTCACCTCGTCGGCGATGTCGCGGAAGGCCTCGAAGTCAATGACGCGGCTGTATGCGCTCGCCCCGGCTATGATGAGGGCCGGATTGTGCTGTTCGGCCAGCTTGCGGACCTCGTCGTAGTCTATTATGCCGCTGTCGCGCTCGACGCCGTAGCTGACGACCTCGTAGAGCTGGCCGCTGAAGTTCCGGCTGTGTCCGTGCGAGAGGTGCCCACCGTGGGCCAGTGACATCCCGAGGATGGTGCGACGCGGTTGAAGCATGGCCATGTAGACCGCCATGTTGGCCTGCGAGCCCGCGTGGGGCTGCACGTTGGCATGCTCGGCCTCGAAGAGCTGCTTGGCCCGCTCGATGGCCAGCGTCTCGACCACGTCCACGCACTCACAACCCCCGTACCAGCGCGACCCCGGATAGCCCTCGGCATACTTGTCCGTCAGCACCGAGCCGGTCACGTCCATGATCGTGGCGGGGCAGTGATTCTCCGACGCGATCAGCTCCAGGTGCTCCTGCTGCCTTCTTTCTTCAGCTTCGATGGCCTCGGCGACCTGCGGATCCACGGAGCGCAGCGCCGAGTGCGGCCCAACTGAATCACCCATCGTCGTCTTTCCGGTCTCCGCCCTGGAGGTAGCCCCTCTTCCGCCCCGCCGGCACCTGCGCCGCACCTGCCCCCGTATGTTAGCGAATCACAGCCAAACGGGCAAACAACTTTGTCCGCCGGGCAAACAACTTTGTCCGCCGGGCAAACAGCTTTGTCCGCCGGGCAAACAACTCTGTCCGCCCCCGGCGGGCAAGAAAAGAGCCCTGCCAGCGGCTTCCCTGCAGGGCTCTGCGGTCGGCTTCTCAGTCGGCCTGGGCCTTGTCCATGGCCTCCAGCGCCAGCAGCCTTTCCCACTTGCGGTCTACGTCCGCCTGGATCTCCTCGATGAGGTGCTCGTTCCGCGGGGCGAAGAGGTGGCGGAACCGGCCCTGGCTCTCGAGCCAGTCGCGGACGGGCTTCCTCTCCTTGGGCTTGTAGTTGACGGTCGTCTTGCCGTCCTCGATCTCGAAGAGCTGCCAGACGCAGGTCTCGCAGGCCAGTTTGGCGATCTCGATGGTCTGCTCGGGCGGGTGACGCCACCCGCGGGGGCAGGGGCTGAGGACGTTCAGGAAGGCCGGCCCTTCGGTGGCGACGGCCTTCTGGACCTTCTTCATCAGGTCGCGCGGGCGATGCGGCGAGGCCTGCGCCACATAGGGGATGCCGTGCGCCGCCACGATGGCCGTCAGGTCCTTCTTGGTCTGGCCCTTGCCGGGCGAGACCTTGCCGGCCGGGGCGGTCGTGGTGAAGGCGCCCTTGGGCGTGGCGCCGGAGCGCTGGATGCCGGTGTTCATGTAGGCTTCGTTGTCGTAGCAGACGTAGGTGAAGTTGTGGCCGCGCTCCAGCGCGCCGGAGAGCGACTGAAGGCCGATGTCGTAGGTGCCGCCGTCCCCGCCCCAGGCGAAGAAGGCCACCTTCTTGTCGATCTTTCCCTGCCTCTTCAGGGACCTGTAGGCGGCCTCGGCGCCGCTGATGGTGGCCGCCGAGTTCTCGAAGGCATTGTGGACGAGCGGCACGCGCCAGGCGGAGTTGGGATAGACCGTTGTGCTCACCTCCATGCAGCCGGTGGCGATGCTGGAGACCACGTAGACGTCGTCCTGCTGGGCGGCCAGCAGTATCTGCCTTATCACGATCGGCCCGGCGCACCCGGGACAGGCCGCGTGGCCGCCGCTGAGCAGTTCGGGCATGTCGCTGAGCTGTTTGAGGCTGGTAGTCGCCATTTGTCACCTCGCTCCGTGGGTACTTCGAGAGTTGGCTTTGAGCGTCATTCGCGCAGGCCGATGTAGCGCACCGTCGGCTCCGGCTCGCCGGAGTCCGCGGCCTGGAGCAACGCGCGGAAGGTGTCCTTGGCATCGGTCAGGCTCAGGTCGCGGCCGCCGAGCCCATAGATGAAGTTCAGCATCCCGACCGTCTCGCCGTAGCAGGCGGAGCGTACCTCGTGGAATAGCGGCCCGCCCAGCCCGAACGAGACGGCCCGGTCCATGACGCCCACGATGGCCGCCCCTTTGACGGCCTGGCGGATCTGCTCGCCCGGGAGGGGACGGAAGCAGCGCACCTTCAACACGCCGCACTTGATCCCCTCCGCTTCGCGCAGGTCGTCGGCGGCCTGTTTGACCGTTCCCATCGTCGAGCCGAGCCCGACCAGGACGAGCTCAGCGTCCTCGCAGCGGTAGGCGTCCAGCAGTCCGTAGTGCCGGCCGCTCAGCTCGCCGTATTCCCGGCCGATCTGCTCGACCACGACCGGGGCCCGCTCCATGGCATCGGCCTGCTGCTTCTTGAACTCGAAGTAGTAGTTCTGGAGGGAGAAGGCGCCGAACGTCCGGGCTTGCTCGACGTTGAGCAAAGAGTCGGCCACCTCGTATTCTCCGATGAAGTTGCGCACGGCCTCGTCGTCGTTGGTCTCGAGAGCCTCGAGGGTGTGGCTCAAGATGAAGCCGTCCAGGCAGACCATCACCGGCAGGCGAACGTCGGGATGTTCGGCGATGCGGACGGCCTGGATGGTGTTGTCATAGGCCTCCTGGCAGTTCTCGGAGTAGAGATGTATCCAGCCGGCGTCGCGGGCGCCCATGGTGTCGCTGTGGTCGCAGTGGATGTTGATGGGGCCGCTGAGCGCGCGGTTGACCACGGGCATCACGACGGGGCAGCGGTAACTGGCCGTGATGTAGAGGATCTCCCACATCAGGGCCAGTCCCTGCGAGCTGGTGGCGGTGCAGGCCCTGGCGCCGGCCAGGGACGCACCCACCACGGCGCTCATGGCGCTGTGTTCGCTCTCGACCGGCACGAACTCCGTCACCACCTCGCCGTCGGCCACGTAGGCGGCGAACTTGTGCATCATCTCGGTCTGCGGGGTGATCGGGTAGGCGGCGACGACATCGGGGTTGATCTGCTTGAGAGCATAGGCCACCGAGTCGTTCCCCGTCAGTGCCATTCTCTCAGCCATCGCCGCTTATCCTTTCTTATCGTCCGGGGGCACGTCGCTTTCGAGCTTCATCTCGATGGCGTCCACGGGGCATTCGGCGGCGCAGATGCCGCAGCCCTTGCAGTACTGGAGGTCGGTCTCATGCCTCTCGCCGCCGGACACCTTGATGGCGCTGTCCGGGCAAAAGATCCAGCACATCAGGCAGTTGGTGCATTTCTCCAAGTCCGTCATCGGCACGTATGTGCGCCAGACGCCCGTGTTGAGCTTGGCCATGGTGCCGCCTTCGACGATGGCCCCCGGCTTCATCTGGTCTTTCTTCAGCAGTTCAGCCATTCTCGCCCTTTACCTCCTCGAAGGCCCTCTCGACGGCCCTGAAGTTGCCCTTCAGCATGCCCTCGCTGAGCTTGCCGCCGAGCTTCTTCTCGATGCTCTTCTTGATGTGGTCTGCGTCCACCACGCCGGTCACCGCCCCCAGTGCGCCGATCATGACCGTGTTGGGGATGGGACGGCCTATCTCTTTCAGAGCGATGCTGGTCGCATCAATTGTGTAGATGCGGCGCCCTTCCAGGCCCAGGCCCTTGCGCACCTCGGCCGGCGTCTGACGCGTGTTCACCAGCAGGATGCCGTCCTCGCTCAGGCCGCTGTCCACCCGCTGCGATTCGACCAGCGTGTCGTCCAGCACGACGACGATGTCCGGGTAGTAGATGGCATCGTGCACCCTGATCATGTCGCCGGCGATGCGGGTGTAGGCCTTGATGGGAGCCCCTTCGCGCTCGGCGCCGTATTCGGGCGCGGCCTGGGCGTACTTGCCGGCCTCCACGGCCACTTCGGCCACCATGGAGGCGGCCGTCTTGGCGCCCTGGCCGCCCCGGCCGTGCCAGCGTATTTGCAGAAGTCCTTCGCTCATCGGCAGTTCCTCGCGTGGATCAGAAGGAACCGATTCGCCCTGAGAAACCAGATGGGCAAAAGTCGGGAAAGCATTTCATTCTTTCACATCCCCGCCGGGGTGTCAAGTGAGCGGCCGCCTCGGCCGCCGGCGCACAGAAACCAGCTTCTTGCTCCCTCAGGCGGCTTTGACTGTCTGGCCCTGGCAGGATAGCATTTCTGCCGTCCTTAACTCGCACCATGCCATGGCAACGACCGGACCCAACGAATGCATCACCGTCTACGAACCGGAGCGCTTCTACCGGGGCTACACGCTCTTCTGCCACACCTATGACGCCCTGCCTTCCGGCGGCCGCGCGCGCGTTTTCCTGCTGGACATGGAGGGGAACGTCGCGCACGAGTGGAACCCCGGCACCGCCGTCCAGCTCCTGGAGCTGCTGCCGGACGGGAACCTGCTCTACATGACGCGCGACCGCTCCCGGATCGAGGAGGCGGGCCTGCGAGAGCTTGACCCGGACGGCCGCGTGGTGTGGCGCTACCACTGCCGCATTGACCATGACTTCCACGTCATGGACGCCGGCCGCTTGATGCTGCACTGCCTTGTGGACAGGATGGTGCCCGAACTCGGGCCTGAGTTGATCCGCTGCCCCTACGTCATCGAGATCGACCGGGACAAGCGGCTCCACTGGGAGTGGCACGGCGAGGAACACCTGGACGAGCTGCGGGAACTGCTCGGCGTCGAGCTTCCCCCCGACTGGCAGGACCGCGTGCGGAGCCAACTGGAAGTGCGCCGCGCCTGGGACCCGGACTTCGCCGGGGCGGACCGCGAGGACCTTGTGCCCCGACACGTCCGTAACTACGCGTTCGACTGGGCACACAACAACAACTGCGAGGTAATGCCACCCAACGACGCCGCCCGCCGGGACGCCCGCTTCGCCGCCGGCAACATCCTGTTCAGCTACCGCACGCTGGACATCATCGGCGTGATCGAACGCTCCACGGGCCGCATCGTCTGGGCGTGGGGGCCGGGCGAACTGGACGGCCAGCACAAGCCCACCATGCTGCCCAACGGCCACATCCTGATCTTCGACAACGGCACCTGGCGCGGGTGGTCGCGCGTCATCGAGCTGGACCCGCTCGCGGGGCGCATCGTGTGGGAATACGCCGCCGAGCCCCGGCCCGACTTCTACAGCGCCTACATCTCGGGCGCCGAGCTGCTGCCCAACGGGAACGTCTTCATCTGCGAGGGAGGGCGCGCGCGGCTGTTCGAAGTGACGCGCCGGGGCGAGATCGTCTGGGAGTTCCGCTCCCCATTCCAGGAGCCCGGCACCTTCGGCATCTACCGCGCCGTCCGCTACAGTCAAGAGCAGGTGCAGCCCCTGCTGAAGCGGAGAACATAGGGGCTGTCGCTCTGGACCGGATTCAAGTCGCCCAGAAGAATCGGGGTGGCGCGTTCGCCGTCTACGGCCTATAATGTACCCTGCCATCCATGTAGGGGCGGCTCGCGAACCGCCCCCACCGCCGCAGGCGTGAAAGGAACCACATGGCGGATCTAAGGCGGACGGACCTGGCCCTGCGCGCCGAGCGGGCCGTTCTGGTGCAGGTCGCACCGTCGTGGGACAGGTTCGAGGCGACCCTGACGTTCGATGAGTTGGAGAGCCTTGCGCGGACGGCAGGCGCCGTCGTCGTCGGCCGGCTCAAGCAACTAAGGAACCGACGCCACCCCCGCCACTACCTGGGCAAGGGCAAACTGGAGGACCTGCGAGGGCTGTGCCGGCATCTGGAGCCGGACGTCGTCATCTGCGACGACGAGCTGAGCCCTTCCCAGGTCA
>JAUVVP010000376.1 GCA_030604585.1 Planctomycetota bacterium
ACAAGCTGGACAAGGAGAGCCGCCGCGTCCTCGACAGGGCGCTGGCCCGGATGTACTACGTGGCAAGGATCACCCGCATTGACAGCATCAAGGAGACCTGGGGAGTGTCCCACTGGGAAGTGGAGACCGACCGGGGTTACGCCTCGTTCGAAGTGGCTGACCGCAACAAGATCCGCAAAATGGCCAGCGGACGCTTGGTGATCACGGACGCCGACGGCAACCGCTTCGAGGTCGAGGACGTGGCGGCGCTTGACAGCCGCAGCCAGGCCCTGATCTTCAGGGAGACCTGAGAGAAGCCGGACAGGGAACGCTCCGCGGTGTACAGGGTAAGTGAGGCGGCGAGTGCGCGCGGGGGCGCTTGCCCGCCTTTAGTTTTTTCACCGACCTTCTGCGTTCTACGAGGCAAGAGGCACTGACATGGGCGATGACACCTTAGGCATGAGATACGACATGAGACGGCAGGCCCGTGGCGCAGAACCGCCCACTAAGGACCGGCCGTGGCGACGACGGCTGCTCTGGGCCGGCATCGTTCTGATGTGCGTCGGCGCGCTGGCGGGCGGGTTCTTCGTCTGGCGCGCGATCGTATACGTCAGAACGGTTCGGGCCTCGGTGGGCGCGGCGGTTCTGGGGCTCTCCAGCGAGGTCAGCGCGCGCCTGGTCGAACTCTACGTAGATGAAGGAGACCAGGTGGTCGAAGGCCAGCGGCTGGCCAGGCTCGACGATTCGCAGGCCGAGGCCGCTCTTGAGTCGGCGCAAGCGACGGAGGCGATCAGGCAGAGCCTGCACAAGCAGGCGCAGGCCGCTTACCGGCTGGCCCAGGCGAGGGTTGACGCCGACATCGAGCTGGGCAGCGCCCGCGTGGAGGTGGCCTCCGCCGCCGTAGCCCAGGCTGCGGCGGCGGTCGAGCTGCGTCAGGCCCGGCTCGCCGACGAGATCCGCCGGGCCGAAGCCCAGTGCGAGGAGGCGCGGGCGTGGCTGACGCGACTCCAGAAGGGCACCCGCCAGGAGGACATCGAGGCGGCCAGGGCGAGGCTGGCGGCGGCGAAAGCCATGGCGGACCTTTACGAGCTCGAAGTGCGCCAGTCGGAGGAACTGGTGGCCGAGGGCATTGATTCTCAGCACGTACTCGAAGTGAGAAAGACCCGGCTGACCACGCAGAAAAGCGCCGTGCGCGAGGCGGAACTCGAGCTGGAGCGGCTGGAGACCGGCCCGACGGAAGAGGAAATCCAGGCCGCCATGCAGGGCCTGGCCGCTCGAGAGGCCGCCCTTGCGCTTGCCCGCACCAGCGCAAAGGAGATCGAGGGCCTGACGGCTGAGCTGGCAATGCGCAAAGCCGAGCTGCGCCAGGCCCGGGCGCAACTGGTCCATGCCGAGGCGCGCCGCGCTGAAGTGACACTGGCCGAGGAGCGGGTCAGAGGAGCGGCGGCCGAACTGGAGAAGGCCAGGGCCGATGTGGCCGGCAGCCGCGCCGCGCTCGAAAGGATGTGGATAGAAAGCCCGGTTTCAGGGACCGTGACACGCACCTACGACAAGGTCGGCGAGATCTGCACCGCGGGAACCGCCTCTATCCTGGTCGCTGACGACAGCAAGGGCCGCTGGATCGATGGCTTCGTGCGCGAGAAGGACGCCCTATGGCTGGAGCCCGGCCAGTCCGCCAGGGTCAAAGTGCTCTCCGGCGCGCGCAGGTACGTGGACGCAGTCATCGTCCAGGTAGGGCAGCACACCGACTCGGTCGACCGTGAGCCGTCAGTCTTGGCCGGCAGTGCTTCGCAGCCCGGGCAGCCTCAACTCGTCTGGGTGAAGCTGCGGCCTGTGGAACCGTTCAACGACAATCCGCTTCCGGGTATGACCGCCCGCGTCATCATCCGCGTGCGCTGACCCATTGCGACCGCAAGCCGGTGGCGGTGCGGGGCGCACGACATCCTTCCCTGCGCCGTCGCAGCGGTCCGTCGCGTGGAGTCCTGATGGCATGGCCACGCAGCGAAGACAAGGCATGAATGTCCCGCAAGGGCGACCGTCGCCGGCAGACAAGTGCGCCCGAACGTTGCGCGGCTTCCTGGCGTTCGCGCTCATGGGCGCGCTCTTCATAGGTGCGGCCCGCGCCGCCGATTGGCACCATCCGCTCTATCTCGCCGGCAGCGGCTACTGGCATCAGAGAGTGTGCGTAACGCTGCGCAATGACATGGCCAGGGATGCCCTCGGCACTCCGGTGACGCTGCGCATTGGGGGCGGGCCGGGACAGGCGCGCCTGGTGGGCGCTGCGGCCGAGTCGGTCCGGCTCTGCGATGCCGCCGGCACGGAGATGCTCTTCAGCATCGCCGGCCCGAGCGGCGTGCCGATCGCGCGTGGGCCGATCCCTCCGGGCAGCACCCTCATCCTCCCAGCCGAATGCCCCGCAGGGGGCGAGGCCACTTACTACGCCTATTTCGATAATCCCGATGCGTGGGCGGTCCCGGACTTCCTGGAAGCATCGCTCGGCGTCCGGAACGGCGGCCTGGAGGAGGGCGCCGGCGACGCGCCGTCCGGCTGGCGACACGACTGGGGCGACGGGCAGCACCGGGCGCTCTGGGTCGCTGAGGACGCCCATTCCGGCAAGCGCTGCCTCAAGACGCTTGTCGCCATCCGCGCCGAGCCGACCTGGATCGCCACCCGCCAGCACGGCATCCACGTCACGGGCGGCGCCGAATACATGATGGAAGCGTGGGTGAAGGCCCGGGACGTGGAGGGCTACGCCGGCTGGTACATCCACGTCGGCAATAAGGACGATCCCATGATCATGGCGCCGATGCTGGACGGCGGCGCAGGGACCTACGACTGGAAGCAGGTCTCGCTCAGCTTCACGGCGCCCGAGGGGGCGACGCGCGCCAGCCTCGGGACCGTGCTGCGCGGCACCGGCACGGCGTGGTTCGATGACGTGACGTTGGAGTGCGCCTCGCCGTCGAAGCTCACCGCCGTCGCCGCCCCGCCGGAGGCGCTGGACCTGGCGGAGGGCGGCGCCGACGCGCCGTGGTACGACGACGACCCGGACGACGACATCCGCTGGGACTACCGCGTGGCGCTGAACGTGATGAACCCCTCGGACGCCGCACTGGACAACGCCCTGGTATTCGCGGACCTGGCGACGTTGACCTCCCGCCTGCGCGGGGCCTTCAACCCCGAGTCGGTCCGCCTTGCCGACGGCCTCCGGCTCTTGCGACACTATGCGGGCGGTGACATGCTCCTTTTCGAGTGCGCGATGCCGCCACGTTCGGCGCGGACCTACTACGTCTACCTCTCCGCCGACGAGCGCATTGTGCGGCCGGAAGTCTCGCATTACCGCACCTTCCTGGGCGGGCCACTCAACCTGGTGAGGAACCCGGACTTCGAGCACGGCGAGACGCTCCCGGACGGATGGCCCGGCGCGG
>JAUVVP010000282.1 GCA_030604585.1 Planctomycetota bacterium
CAGCAGATTCCGCCAAGTCAGGCGCCCGCCATATTTCACTTACGTGGATTCCCATATAGAGAGTCCAAGGCAGTGGACCGTCCCGGGCCCGTCAGTCGAAGATGTGCTCATCTATCAGCTCTTGCACCAGGGCGGCGAGGCCCTCCTGCGTCGGCTCGATGCGCCTGTGCTCCTCCGAGACGAGCTGGACCGAGTCCACGTTCTTGACGCGCGTCGGCGAGCCCTTGGTGCCGCAGTCGTCCTCCCCGCAGCCTATCTCATCAATGCCCCACTGTTCGATCAGCAGGCCGCGCCGGCGGAGCTCCTCCTGCTCCGCCTGGCCGGCCTCGTCGCCCAGTTCCGAGGGCGTCTTCGCCTTCTTGTACTTCATCAGCAGCTTGGCCGAGGGCGGCCGCGCGTCGTTGGCGCTGGCCGTCACGGTCAACAGGGCGGGCAGCGGGCCGCGCAGCACCTCGTAACCGTGTTCCAGGCCACGCTTGACCACGATGCCGGCCGGACCGATCTCCCTCACTTCCTCCACGTACGTGAACTGGGGTATGCCGAGCTTCTCGGCCAGTTGGGGGCCGATCTGAGCCGTGTCGCCGTCAATGGCCTGGCGTCCGCACAGCACCAGGTCCGGGGCCGGGAGCTTGCCGATGGCGCAGCTCAGCACGTAGGAAGTGGCCAGCGTGTCCGAAGCGGCGGCCCGCCGGTCGGTCACCAGCACGGCGCGGTCTGCCCCCCGGTAGAGGCATTCGCGCAAGACGTCGGCGGCCTTCGGAGGCCCCATGCTCAGGGCGGTCACTCGGCCTCCGTGGGCAGCCCTTAGCTGAAGCGCCATCTCCAGGGCGTTCAGGTCCTCGGGGTTGAAGATGGCCGGCAGGGCCGTGCGGTTCACCGTGCCGTCTTCCTTCATGGCGTCGCCGGTCAGGTTCTCGGTGTCCGGCACCTGTTTGACGCACACTACGATCTGATAAGCCACCTGCCCACCCGTTGTTCGAGCACGGAGTCTGCAGAAGGTCTCCGTCGGACTGCAGGTCCAAGAAGGAAGCCGACGGGGCCCCGCCATGGCGCGGGTCAGGAGGGATGGAGCCCTCCTCAATCCTCTGACTATACTGACAGCGGCGGGGTGCCTTCAAGTGAAACGGCCGGCGGCTCTTCCGCCGGCACGCTATCATCAGATGGCAAGGCCCGGTCCCGCAGCGCGCGAAACCGGGCCGATCTCATGCGGGCACTGAAGGGTCAGACACGGTGCACGTTCATGGCCCGCAGGCCTTTCTCTCCCTGTGCGATCTCGAAGCTGACGCGGTCTCCCTCTTCCAGCGTTTTGAAACCCTCCATGGCGACCGAACTGTAGTGAACGAAGACGTCTTCTTCACTGTCGTCTTGCTCGATGAAGCCATAGCCCTTCCTGTTGTCAAACCATTTCACCGTGCCTTCAGGACACACTGCGCACAACTCCTTTGTTAGAGCGCAAGACCAGATTGCGGAGCCCACAGCCCCAAGCGGGGCGCGGTCTGCGAAATGGCGCACAACAATATAGGGATAAGGCCCCGTTCTGTCAAGATGGAATCCGGCAACACACACAGGGAGTTCGCCGGTCCCACCGGGCGCAGTTCGCCCCCCCTTGGGGGCTGAGCGCGTACGGGCGGCGTGCCGGCAGTGAGGCGCTCAGGCACAGGCCTCGGCGATCTCGGCGACCGAACTCAGGACGTAGTCCGGCCCGACCGGCAGGCAGTCGAGATCCTGCGCCGAAGTCACACCCGTCAGCACGAGCACGGCAGTCAATCCGGCCTTGTGTGCCATCGCTATGTCCGTCTCCGGTCGGTCGCCCACCATGGCGCACTGGCGGGCCTCGAGGCCGATAATCTCGAGCCCTTCGCGGAGCATTATGTCCGACGGCTTTCCGACGATGGGCTCCACCTTACGCCCGGTGCACGCCTCGATGGCAGCGATCATGCAGGCGGCGTCCGGCAAGTCGTAGCCCGGCATGGGGCAGGTGCGGTCCGGGTTTGTGGCAATCAGCTCGGCGCCGTGCAGGGCGGCCCGGTAGGCGATGGTCAGCTTGCGGTAATCGAAGGTGCGGTCAAAGGCGACCACCACGACATCTATCTCCCTGGGGTCCGCCGACAGCCGCAGACCATGGGCGAGCAGTTCGGTGATGACGGGCTGCTCGGCGACGGGGAAGCACCTGGCGCCCGGTCGCCTCTTCTGCAGGTAGCGGGCCAGCACAAGGGGGGAGTTGATCACCTCGTCGGCGGAACAGGCGACCCCGAGACGGTTGAGCTTGGCGGCGTACTCCTGCCGGGTGCCGATGGGCTTGTTGCTGACGAAAGCGACCTTCTTGCCGAGGTCTCGCAGGGATGCCACGGCGCTGTCGGCCCCCGGAATGAGCCGATCGCCGACGTAGAGCGTGCCGTCCAGGTCGAAGATGAACCCCTCCATCGTTTCGACCAGCTTGCGGACGGCGCGCTTCTGAGCGATGTCGGTCTGCGTTTCGTTCATGAAGCGGTCTCAGCTTGGGCCAGGATCGCCGCTTGCGCTTACGCCGCGCTCGTCCTCCTCGTCCTCTGCGGCCCCTTCCAGCAGTTGCGTAGCTTCGCGTTCGCCTTCTTCGGGCGGTTCGGGAAGGGCTGTGCCATCGGCCTCAAGACTGGCCAGCTCGGTCAGGTTCGCCACGATATCCGAGAGCATTTCCTTGCCTTCCCGGGCCTTCGCCGCTGTACAAGCCCCTTTCGCGAGGAGGACGTCAACGCAAGCGGCACACTGCGTTGCCGACGCTCGTGCGTCGTCGAAGAGCTGTGCCCGGAGCTGTCCTTGCCCCTTGCCGCCTCCCTCGGTGATGTGCAGCAGGGCTGACAGACTCTCATGTTCCAGACGATCGCGCACGTCTCGGGTGCGCGGCACGCCTGAGTTCTCGACCTCTTCCAGCAGTACGCCCGACCACGCGACGAAACGAAGCAACAATGGATACACGGCCAGCTTCTCGTGCTCCAACGTGGCGCCCATATTCCCTGGCCCTCCGTGAAACGGCGGAAGTGCAGTTAGCGGCCGCACCAAGAGCAAGGATGGCTTGACGCCGCTACAGCGTCGCCTTGATCCGCTCAACAGGTCCCCACACTTGCCCCCCTACCGTGGCCCCCGGCCCTTGAAGAGGGGCCTGAGGGCCCGGCCCGTGTAGGATCCCTTGACCTTGATAATCTGCTCGGGCGGACCACAGGCGACCACGCGGCCGCCTTCCTCACCCCCCTCCGGACCCAGGTCTATAATGTAATCCGCATTCTTTATCACTTCAAGGTTATGCTCGATGACGATGAGCGTGTTGCCCATGTCGGCCAGGCTGTGGAGCGTCTTCAGGAGCTTCTTGACATCATCGAAGTGCAGGCCCGTGGTCGGCTCGTCCAGCATGTAGACCGTCCCGCCGGTGGCGAGCTTGCCCAGCTCGCGGGTCAGCTTGATGCGCTGCGCCTCGCCGCCGCTCAGCGTAGTGCTCGGCTGGCCCAGGGTCAGGTAGTCCAGGCCCACGTCGCGCATGGTCCTCAGCTTCCGCTCGATGGACGGGTAGTTGCGGAAGAACTCCAGCGCCTCCTGCACGGTCATGGCGAGCACGTCGGCGATGTTCTTCTCGCGCATGGCGATCTGAAGCGTCTGGTCGTTGTAGCGGCTGCCTTGGCACTCTTCGCAGGTGATGCGCATGTCGGGCAGGAAGCTCATCTCGATGCGCTTCTGGCCGCGCCCCTTGCAGGCCGGGCAGCCGCCCTCCCTGCTGTTGAAGGAGAAGCGCCCCACCCCGAAGCCGCGCACCTTGGCCTGGCGGGTCGCCGCGAACGCCCGCCGCACGTCGTCGAAGACCTTCGTGTAGGTGCCGGGACACGAACGCGGCGAGCGGCCGATGGGGCTCTGGTCTATGTCGAGCACTCGCTCGACCTTGTCGGCGCCTTTGAGAGATCTGTGCGCCCCCGGCTTCGGGCGGCTCCTGTACAGCTTCCGGGCCAGGGCCCGGTAGAGGATCTCGGTG
Source organism: Planctomycetota bacterium (assembly GCA_030604585.1). Taxonomy (GTDB): domain Bacteria; phylum Planctomycetota; class Brocadiia; order SM23-32; family SM23-32; genus JAUVVP01. The sequence goes on from JAUVVP010000282.1 coordinate 3,998, forward strand.
ACCAGCGTGCTCTTCCCGCTGCCGCTGACGCCGGTCACGCAGCAGAACATGCCCAGCGGGAACGTCACGTCAACGTTCTTGAGGTTGTGCTGGCTGGCGCCCCTGATCGTCAGGACCCGTCCCTTCTTCACCTGGCGCAGCCGCTCCGGGATGGGGATCTGGTCGGCGCCGCTCAGGTAACGGGCCGTCAGGCTTGCCTTGGCCCTGCCCAGGCCTTTGAGGGAGCCGTTGTAGACCACGTGGCCGCCGTCTCGTCCGGCGCCCGGCCCGAGGTCCAGCACCCAGTCGCCGCGGCGGATCGTCGCCTCGTCGTGTTCGACCACCAGAACGGTGTTGCCGG
>JAUVVP010000119.1 GCA_030604585.1 Planctomycetota bacterium
GAGAGAGACGAGATGAGCGAGCGGAGACCCGGGCCTCGGCCGGCGGTGATCGGGACCTGCACGTTGTCGCCTTACGAAGTCTCCGATCCCGATCAGCTACTGACTGATGGACTGGCCATGGTGGACCAGATGGCGCGGAAGGCCGAAGAGAAGGGCTGGAGTCTGGACCTGGTGGTGCTTCCTGAGACGTTCTCGCAGCCCGGGGTCCCCGACCCTGGCGAGCGAGCCGAGACCGTCAAAGGAAGGACGGTGACTGCCGTGGCCGAGAAAGCCAGGGATTACCGGACGTACGCCGCGGCGCCCGTCCGGCTGCGCGACGGGGATAGGGTTCGCAACTCGGTCGTCATGCTGGACCGGGAGGGCGAGCCCGTGGGCGTCTACCACAAGGTCTTCGTGACGACCTCGCAGGACGGCTCCCTGGAGGGGGGCGTGACGCCGGGGACCGAGTTCCCGGTCTTCGAGCTGGACTTCGGGCGCGTTGGGGCGCAGATCTGCTACGACGTGTTCTTCCAGAACGGCTGGCAAGCCTACGACGACCAGGACGTGGAGCTGGTGATCTTCTCCTCGGCTACGCCGCTGGTCATGGCCCTCAAGTCCTATGCGTTCCGGCACCAGTACTACGTGGTCTCGTCCGTCCACGAGGTGCCTTCCGTCGTCGTTGATCCCATTGGACGGGAAGTGGCCCGGACCATCGCCGACAGGGATCCGATCGTTGTTCGGGTGGACCTCGATTACCGGGTCGTGCGCTGGAGTTCCCTGCAGGACTACGGGAAGGCTCTCGGGGCGAAGTACGGCGAACGGATCAACCAGGACTGGCACTACGAGGAGCACATGTGCCTGCTCACGTCCCTGGACGCCGACCTGCCGGTCCGGGAAGTCATGGAGCGGGAGGAGTTGGGGACCCACCGCGAGGACCTGCTTCCCGTCATTCCCTTGCAGGATGCGGCTCGCGGTGGGCCGCCTCCGGGAGGCACCCCGCGAGTCGGGAACATCAAACGGTGACCGGGAGCGGCGGGCCGCCGGTCATGCTGCGGCCCTCGGGCGATGCGTGACCTCTGGCCCGGGGCCAAACCAGCGGAAGGAGTCAACAAATGGCATCGCGCAGATTCGTCTGGTTGCTTGTGACTGTGGTGGGCCTGCTTTCGGCGCTGTCGCCGCCCGCACTGGGCGCGGAGGGCCAATGGACGCCTGAGAAGGTCGCCGAGGCCACCCGGCTGGGCGAGATCGTCTTCTTCAAGGAGAACATAACGCGGAAGCATCCATCCGGACCACAGACGTGGTACGTCTGGGGTGAGGTGCTCGCAGGCGACGTGGATGGCCTTGGAGCGGCGTCCAGCAGCCTGCCCTCGGCGGAGGCAGCCAGGAGCGGCAAGCTGGGCTTGCGGCTCGACCTGTCCATCCGGGGCGATGATCCCATCTGGCGCATCAGTATCTGGCCGGAGGTCACCCCCCCGATCGGCAGCATGGCCCGCACGAAGCACTTCTTTGACGCCTACGCCTACCAGCCCCGGGGCACGCTCGAGTTCGACCTGCGCGGCGCGGCGAGGGGCAAGGGCCTCGGGGTCGCCTTCTGGGCACCTCACCGGGGAAGCGCTCTGGCCGAGCCGGCGTCGCTGGACCCCTACCTGAGCGACACTACCGACTGGCAGCACGTCGTGGTGCCGGTCGCGGCCATGGACCTGAGCAACCCCAAGTGCGACCTGCACGTGGCCAGCCGCCTGATCATCGGCGGGAGGGGCTACGCGGGCAAGTTGCGCGTGGACCTGGACAACATCGTGCTGCGCTCCGACGGCCCCGAGCCCGAGCGCGGCCCCGTGCGCCTGAACCACGTGGGCTACCTGCCCGGAAGCCGCAAGGTCGCCCTGGTGGCGGGTAGCCGGCTCTTCGACATTGCCGGCCGACCGTTCGCGCTGCGCGCGGTCGCGCCAGACGGCGTGCCCACGGGGGCGCCGGTCTTCAAGGGAGTGCTTGAGCTGCGCGCCGAGTTCGAGCCGAAGGTATATGGCGAATGGGTCTACGAAGCGGACTTCAGCGCTCTCCAGCAGCCGGGGCGCTACGTGCTCGAGGTGCCGGGCGTCGGGCGCTCGGTGGGCTTCTACGTGCACGACGCCATCTACGACTACCTGTTCTACCACCTGGCGCGCATGTACATGTACCAGCGCAACGGTTGCGAACTGCCCCAGAAGAACGCCTTCGAGTGGGCCCGCGGCGCGTGCTACACCGACCCCATCCCGTTTCAGAGCGACAGGACCAAGACCAGGCGGATCCTGCACGGCTGGATTGACGCCGGCGACGCACGCGTCTACCCGCACGGATTCCACACCGCTCGCCTGATGTTGGCGTGGGAGATGTCGCAGGCAAAGCACTTCGACGGTCAGCTCAACCTGCCCGAGAGCGGGAACGGCGTGCCCGACTTCCTGGACGAGCTGCGCTGGAAGGTCGAGTACTTCCGCGAGATGCAGCTCGACGACGGGGCCTGCATCGGCTACGTGCTGCCCGCCACGCAGTATGGCAGCAATCCCGACAAGGGGCGTGACAAGGGCTGGGACAACGACCCGGACCCGCGACTGATCATGGACGAGCGGCTGGTTTTCGACCGGAGCGTGCGGCTCGGCGCCTGCATGGCGGCCATGGCCCGCTTGGTGAAGCCGTACGATGTTCAGGGGTCCGACGCCTACGCCGCCGCCGCCCTGAAGGCGTGGAACTGGGCCGAGAAGAACGCCCCAAAGCGCGAGGAAGGCCAGCAGCCCGGCTGGCAGGACGACATGCTGTGGGCCGCCGTCGAGATGTGGCGCCTGACCGGCCAGGAGCGCTTCCACAACGTCGTGCGCAACTTCAAGGACACAGAGGGCCGGTGGGACAGCAACGCGTGGAAGAACGACAGTGCGCCGCTGGCCTGGGTTTCCTACGCGATCGACCCGCAGGCCGACCCCGCCATCCGGAGCGAGTTCATCCAGCGGTTCGTCGGTGATCTCGACGTCCTGTTCGACCTGTCCTCGCGGGACCCCTACGGCGTTGCGGTCTACCCACACGGGTGGTACCATAGCCCGGGCCGGATGGGGAAGACCGCTTGGCTACTGCTGGCGGCCTGGAAGCTCACCGGTCAGGACACGTACCGCGCCCTGGCTGAGGATTACATCCACTACGTCTGCGGCCGCAACGTCTACCGCCTGTGCGACATCTCCAACGTTGCCGAGGAGACGTACAGCGAGCTCTTCAACATGTACGAATGGAAGCCCGGCCGCACGGCCTTGATGCCGGGCTACGTGGCCTACATGTCCGTTGACCAGGGCAGCAACCTGTCACGCTTCGTCGCGCGACGCATCCGCATGACGCGGTGGAACTGGTTCTTTGGCGAGCCGGCCGTCGGCTTCAATGACGGCATCACGGCCGCTGCGATGATGCTGATGGAGGGCAAGCGCTACGAGGACCTGATGGAGCAGGGGGCTTTCCCCGGCGTTGAGCCTTTCCGGCCGGGGCTCCCGTTCGCTCCCACTGAGCCGATCCCATGGGGCGCCGAGCCCGTGGTGCCCGGGCCAGCCGAGTGAGAGCCCCCTCCTTGCGCCAGGTGCGACGTGAAGGTGTCATGGCCCAATGGCGCAGAACGGACAGGCATCCAGGAGCCGGTCAGTCCCCCGGCCAATAGCAGGAGGAAGTGACATGTCCAACAGAAGCAACGGACCACGTAAGGTCATTGTCGGCACCTCGATGTACAACATGTTCCACGAATACCCTGGCCTCGAGCAACGGCTGGAGGAACTGGGCGGCCTGATCGACCAGCAGGCGAAGGAGGCGGCCGCCAATTACCCCGGCGGCAGGCTGGACATCGCAGCGTTGCCGGAGGTCGCGGTCAGCGGCGAGGCGCACGGATCGGTGGCGGAGGTCGCGTCCCCGTTGGAAGGGCAGGTGCTTGATGTAATGGGCGCCAAGGCCCGCGAGCATCAGTGTTACATCGTCCTGCCGCTCTACATGGCCGAAGACCCAGAGAGAGGCCTGTACAGCAATGCGGCCGTGCTCCTGGATCGCAAGGGGGCAGAGGCCGGCATCTATCGGAAGGTCTTCCCCGTGATCAGCAGCGACACGGAGGTGGCCGAGGGCGGCGTGATGCCGGGCAAGGACTTCCCCGTCTTCGACTGCGACTTCGGCCGCGTCGGCATCCAGATCTGCTACGATATGGCGTTTGATGAGGGTTGGGAGGCGCTGCGGCGGAAAGGGGCGGAACTGATCATCTGGACCTCGCAATGGCCCGGGCAGATTCATCCCGCCTGCCGAGCCTTGCGGAATGGGTACTTCATCCTCACCAGCACGTGGCGGAACAATGCGTCTCTTGTGGACCCGACCGGTGACGTGATCCGCGAGATCCGGGGAGGCGACGGAGTCTTCGTCGAACAGATCGACCTCGACTACGTCCTGCTCCCCTGGCAGCCGACACTGAAGGGGGGCAAGGCTTTTGAGGAGAAGTACGGCGACCGAGCCGGCTACCGCTTCTCCGAGGCCGAGGACGGTGGGATCTTCTGGTCCAACGACCCGGGCAAACCCATCATGGAGATGGTGCGCGAGCTTGACATGGAGTTGAGGGCTGACGAACTCGAGCGCAGTCGGCCGGTCCAGGACAGGCTGCGTGGCGGCCCGCCGGGCCTGGACTGAGCCGTCCGGGCAGGGGAGTCCATCGTTGGGGGGCGCACGGCGCGGGACATAGAACCGTTTGCCGAGGGAGCTGAGGCCCATGGCGCAGCGTTTCTCATCGCGGGAGCGGATGCTCGTGGCGCTGGCATGCGGCGAACCGGATCACGTGCCTTGTTGCTTCAGCGCCTTCGACATCCTGCGCCACAGATGCTCCGACGAGTTCGACTACGTGGACAAGCAACTGGAGATGGGCCTCGACGCGGCCGTGCAGATGCCGACCCCTCCGGTCCGTCACGACTCCCGCGTCACCGTCAAGGAGTGGCGCGAGGACAGCGCCGGCCAGCCCTATCCCATCCTGCACAAGGTCTACGAGACTCCCGCCGGCCCCCTTCGTACCATGATCGTCCAGAGCGAGGACTGGCCGTGGGGCAACCACGTGCCGTTCATGGACGACTTCCTGATCCCCCGGTCGCGGAAGTTCCTGCTGACACCGGATGATAACCTCGATGCCCTGCGCTATCTGCTGGCGCCTCCCACGGATGCGGATCTCGATGCTCTTCGGCAAGTCGCCGGCCGTGTGAAGGCGTGGGCGGGCGAACGGGAGCTGCTGGTTACCGGCCTCTATGGCATGGCGGGCGACGTGGCCTGCTGGCTCTGCGGCATGCAGAACCTGATGTTGATGACCGTGGATGATCCCGACTTCGTGCGGCAGCTTCTGGCCATCATCGAGGACTGGAACCGGCGGCGCATGCAGCCGGTGCTGGAGCAGGGGGTGGACCTGTTCATCAGACGGGCCTGGTACGAGAACGCCGATGTCTGGTCGCGCACGCACTACCGGGAGTTCATCCTGCCGGGACTGCGCCGGGACGCGGAGATGGTGCACGAGGCCGGTGCCGGATTCGGCTGCCTGATGAGCTGCGCCTCGATGCCGCTGATCGACATGATGATGGACGCCGGCGTGGATGTGCTCCTCGGAGTGGACCCCGCACAGGACCGGACCATGGACCTGCGCCTCCTGAAGCAAAAGACGGCCGGAAGGATGTGCCTGTGGGGCGGCGTCTGCGGCTATCTCACCGTGGAACGTGGCACGCCCGACGACATCAGAAGGCAGGTGCGGGACGCGATCTCGATCCTGGCGCCCGGCGGGGGGTTCATCCTCGCACCCGTGACCAACGTGCGGGAAGACAACGAACACGTCTGGCGCAACGTGGCAGCCCTGATCGAGGCCTGGCGATCCTTGCGCGGCTGAGGGCCTTGCCGGCGGGTCCGGCAGCCGGCCGCAGTAGGTCCTGATTCTGGGATAGGCTCCAAGTGCTTGTAGTTGTTTCTCTCACCCCCGTGCCCTCTGCGTGTCCTCCGTAGCCTTGCCCGGGAAGGGCGCGTCCGTGCTGCTAATTGCTGATGTCGAGAGCGAGTGCCCCTCGCTCCGCCGTGCGGCGGACTCGGGGTAAACTCGCAAGGGCGGAACGGAAAATGGCGGAGAGGGAGGGATTCGAACCCTCGGCCCGGAATTGTACCCGAGCACGCGGTTTCCAACCGCGCTCCTTCGGCCTCTCGGACACCTCTCCAGTACCGAGGGTACAGCTTCCAAGTCCGGGGTTTCAAGTGCACGCTGTCTCTTTGAAAAAGCGGGTGCTGTCGGGTAAGGTGGCTGCTGCCTGTTCTTGTGATCCCGCGCACCTCGAAGGGCGCCCGACGCATGCCGACCCGCCGCCAGAACGTTCCGTACAAGCTCGTCGCCCTCGACATTGACGGCACGGTGCTGAACAGCGCTCAGC
>JAUVVP010000162.1 GCA_030604585.1 Planctomycetota bacterium
CAACCTGCCGGTGGAACTCGCTCAGGTACGGCTGCGCCAGCGTCTGCCCCACCAGGTAGAGCCCAACGCAGACGATCGTACTGCCCGCCAGCTTGCACAGCCACTCCCCAGGGGGCAGGTGCAGCCGGGAACTCTCCGCCACGAACGCCTGCTGCCGCAGCCGCCCCATCAGCAGCACCAACACGAAGGAGAACAGCACGGCCACCAGGAATCCGTGCGCCGTCAGCAGGGCCGCCCGCGGAAACGTCATCACGTCGGGCATGATCAGCACGGCCCGGCTGAGATTCACCAACGTGTGCACGCCGAAGTAGGCGACGAAGATCGCGACCATAAGCTGCGTGCCGGACCAGCGGGAACGCAGCGTCGGATAGGCCAGCACGGCGGCGACGAGCAAACTGGACACCAGCAGCCAGCACACGAACACCGCAAAGGACCCCGGCGGCCGCCGGAAGTCCTGGAACCGGGCCAGCACCCGAAAGGAGACGAACGAGATGCCGAACAGCAGCACCGCCGCCAGCAACACGCGCCACAGGTAGTTCGCAGCCCCCTTCATTGCCACTCCCTTCGGCAATCGCCACAAGCAGCCAACAGAGGCCTTCATGCCTACTGCGCAGCCAACACCCCGCTCTGTGCCGTCGGCACAACAGCATAGCAGCGAATGGACACTAAGGCAACCGGAATGTGGCTCTCAACGTAGCGCTCGCGGAAAAACGGGGCAGGCCCCTTTTCCCCTGGGCGGGGCAGTTGCACGTCCGGACTTCTGGCGGTATAAGGCGTGGCTGGCCCGCGGCGTCCGGTTGTCGGGACCGAGCGTGCGGGCATCCGCCCGACTGGAAATGATGCGTGGAGGGAGGAGGGGATGGCCGCCTTACTGGTTGGGCACGGACGGGAATGCATGACCCCGCCGCCGGGCACCAAGATGATGGGCTACGCCAGCCGGACCGAAGGCGCGCGGGAGGTGCACGACGACCTGTTCGTCAACGCGATTGCGCTGGGGGACGATGGCGAGAGGATTGCCCTGCTCACCTACGACGTGTGCCACTTCGACCTCGCCTTCGCGGCCGAGATCAAGTCGGCCCTTCGAGAGGCGACCGGGCTGGACGCCGCCCACGTGGCGCTGAACACCTCGCACACACACGCGGGGCCGGTAGTCGGAGCCTGGCACGCGCAGCGTGCCGCCCCGGACTACCAGCGCGCCGTCATCGCCAAGGGCGTTCGCGCGCTCCGGGCAGCCCTCGAGGACCTGGCGCAGAGCGCCTTCTCGGTGGGTTCGGCGCCGGTGGACATCGGTTGCAACCGCCGGGAGATGACGCCCGAGGGGAAGATAATACTCGGCGTCAATCCGGACGGCCCGCGCCTGCCGGAGATGACCGTGTGGCGCTTCAGCCGTCCGGCCGGGCCGGACGTGGTGCTCTTCAGCACCGCCATGCACGGCACCACCCTGGGGGGCGAGAACTTGAGCATCTCGGCCGAGTGGATGGGCGCGGCCGTGCGCTGCCTGGAGGCGGAGTCGCCGGAGGCCCGCTACGTCTTCGCCCAGGGCTGCGGGGCGAATCAGAACCCCTACCGCCAGCAGGCCACCTTCGAGCTGATCGAGCAGCACGGCCGCACGGCCGCCGCAGCCGTGCGCGAGGCATTGGGGGGCGTGCGCGAGCTGAGGCCGCTGCCCCTGCGCTGCATGATGCGGGAGCTGCCGCTCCCGCTGCTGGACGACGAGTCGAAGACCTATCCCCTGCCGATGCACGCGGTGCGGATCGGCGAGGCGATCCTCATCGGCCTCGGCTGCGAGGCCTTCGTTCAGTACGCACTGTTCGGGCGCAGCACCTCGCCGGCGGCTGAAACGCTGGTGCTCGGTTACACCGACGGCAGCGCCGGGTACCTGCCGACGGCGGACGCCTACCAGACCGGCGGCTACGAGACCGAGGCGAACAGGCATTTCCCCGTGGGCAGCCCGTTCGCCCCACGCAGCGAAGAGATCGTCAAAGAAGCGATGCAGGAGATGCTCGAGGAGCTTGTCCGGTGAACCGGCGGCATTGCTGCGCCCAGAGCGGCGACCGTCGAGCACGGGAAGGAACAGGAGTTCTAGCGCAGTCTCTCTTCTGCCAGGGCGATGGCCCATGGCAAGGCAGGTAAAGCACATGAACGATCTGAAGGTCGGACACGGGCGGGAGTGCATCACGCCGCCGCTCGGCATAAGGATGGTCGGCTATGCTGCCCGCACCGACGGCGCCGCCGAGGTACACGACGACCTGTTCGTCAACGCCGTGGTGCTGGAGGGCGGCGACCAGAAAGTCGCCATACTGGCCTACGACCTCTGCCTGTTCCGCACTGAGATGGCCGGAATGGGCAAGTCGCTCATCGAGGAGGCCACCGGCTTGCGGCCGGAGCAGGTCCTGCTGAACACGTCCCACACGCACGCGGGGCCGGCCCTCGGCGGGCGTGACGAACCGAGGGAAAATGAGGAGAACTACCGCGCCGAGGTGCTCCAGAAGAGCCTCCGGGCGCTCCGCACCGCCCTGGCTGGAACCGCGCCCGCCGTCTTCTCGGCCGGCTCAGCCCCGGTGGACATCGGCTGCAACCGCCGCGAACGACAGGAGGACGGCACCATAAAGCTCGGCCACAACCCCGACGGGCCGTCGCTGCCGGAGATGACCGTCTGGCGCTTCGCCCGCTCCCAGATGCCCGACGTCGTCCTGTTCAGCACGCCCATGCACGGCACCACCCTGGGAGGGGAGAACCTGAGCATATCGGCCGAGTGGATGGGGCTGGCAGTGCACTACATCGAGGCGGAATCGCCCGACGTGAGGGCCGTCTTCCTCCAGGGATGCGGCGGCGACCAGGACCCCTACTACTCGCTCGACACAGGCGCGCGGGGCACCTTCCAGGAGGTCGAACAGCACGGCAAGGACGCCGCCGCAGCCGTCAGAAAGGCGCTCGAAGGGACTCGGCAGCTCGACCCGCTGCCGCTGCGGACGGTCTTGCGCGAGGTGGCGCTGCCCGACAAGGAGGATGCCTCCGAAAGGCGCGCTATGCCGATCCACGGCCTGCGCATCGGCGATGCCATGCTGGTGGCGCTGGGCTGCGAGGCGTTCGTCGAGTTCGCCCTGTTCGGCAGGGCCACCTCAGCGGCGGACGAGACGCTCGTGCTCGCCTACAGCAACGGCAACGTGGGCTATCTCTGCACGGCCGACGCCTTTGAGACCGGCGGCTACGAGCCCAGCACGAGCCGAGTGGCCCCTGAGAGCGAACAGATCGCCAAGCAGGCCATCCGGGAGGTGTTCGCTGCCCTGGCGGAGTGACAGCGCCGACCAGCAACTAACACCTAACACCTAACACCTGTCCACCGCTCTCACTCAATTGCGCAAGGCTCAGTACTCCTCTGCTCGCCAGGCGGCAAGGCGCACCGCTAACTGGACAGGCCATAGAGGACGATCTTGATGGCCAGCCGGCTGGCGGAAGGCTCCAGCAGCGACGGGCAGGAGTAGCACGGATGGCCGTCAATGGCGCTGCTCAGGTCGTACTTGCTGTAAAGGATGACGGCCCGGCCGTCGTGCTCGATGAACTCCAGCACGGGGCGCTTCAGCTCCGGGGTGTCGCGGCGCACGGCGGGGCTGTATTCGACCTCATCGAGCGGCTCGCCGAGTTCGAAGAGCGGATGGCCGAGCGGCAGGGCCTTTAGCTCCTGGTCGGGGAACATCTCCGGTTCCCGCATCAGCTTGCGGAAGGACTCGTCGAAGCGCTTGCTGCCGCAGGCGGCCTCGGCAAAGATGAAGCCGCCCCGCTCCAGGTAGCGCCTGAGCTGTTTCCTGGTTTCGGCGTTCAGCTTCAGTTCCTGCACCCCGGTCAGGTAGAGCATCTGGGCCTGGAAGGGGCTCTCCACGTCCACCCGGATCGGCAGAGGGCGGCTGTAGACGGCCAGCCCGGCCTTGCTGCTCACCTGTTCGAGCACTTTGAGCCATGCGCGTTTGTGCGGGCGCCAGTCGCCGCCGTGAACGACCTGGCCCAGCGTGAAGGCGCCGCGCCGGGGCGCCGACTCCCTCCTGGTGGGCACGTAGAAGGCAGGCTCCGTCAGCTTCCCCTCGAGCCTTTGCAGCCCGGTCACGTAGGCGACGATGTTCATACCCATCTTGAAGTTGACGTGCTCGAAGTCGGCCACGTCCCACTCGCAGGACAGCCCGTCGGGCGCGTAGAGCAGCGATATCCAGCACGGCCCCTTGATGGCCTCGAGCCTGGGCCTGTCCCCTGCCACGATGTCGAAGTAGCTCGTGTAGATCGGGTGGTCCTTCGGCAGGGCTTCCAGCTCTTCCTCGGAGAACCGCTCCTTGAGCAGGTCCCTGAAGGCCCGGTCGAACACCGCGTCGCCGTTGGCCGCCTCGATCAGGACGAAGCCGCCGGCATCCATGTATTCCTTAAGGCGTGCTACCTCCTGGGGCGACCAGCGCACGGCGGCACCCCCGCTGACGTAGAGGATCGGGGCCGCCATCAGGTGCCCCAGCGGCGACGTGAGCGGCAAGACCTGCCAGTCCAGGCGCTGCTCCAACTCCTCCCCGACGTACTGGACCAGGAACCTGGCGTCGTAGCGATTGGCATTCCACCTGCCGGCCCACTGCCCCTTGTGGATGAGGATGGGCGCGTTGCCCTTGGCCAGAAACAACAGCATGAAGCAGTCCTGAATGAACGGCCACTCGTAGCGCGAGGGGGCACGAACGATGCCGCGGGCATGGCCGACCAGGTGCTCGACACCCTGGCGGTACCAGTCGTGGCGGCCGAAGTACCTGCGGGCCAGGATGACGCCGGCCCGTTCCAGCGCGTAGAGGTAGTAGAACTTCCACATCCGATGGTGGGGGTTGCGCGTGACCGAGAAGTTGTCGGCCAGCCAGTCGAGCCCCTTTTGCAGGCGCCGGTTGTCGCGGTAGACGCCGCAGCGCCCGTCCTTTATGTGCAGCCAGACGTCGCAGATGTAGAGGCTGGCCACGCCCGCCGCCGTCATGCTGCCGTATGAGTCTCCCGAGCGGGGCCGGTAGGCCCATCCCCCGTCGAGATTCTGACCGCCGCTGTAATACTGGCGCGCACTTTCCCAGATGGCCTGGGGGATCTGCACTCCGCTCTCCGCCGCCGCGTTAAGCCCAAGCAGCGCAAACTGGGAGTTGGAGTAGTCGCTGCGGCCGGAGTGCGTGTAGGACCAGCCACCCGAGCCCTGCTGGGCCCGCATCAGGTAGCGGGCGCCGGCGGCGATCTCGTCCTTGTAGGCCTTCGGGTCCACGCTCTTGAGGGCCATGATGCGCAGGGACACCTGATAGACGCCGCGCTCGCCCTCGGCCCTGTTGGCCACCAGGTACTCAACCGCCCTGCTGACAACCGGGTCATCGCCCGGGACACCGGCCGCACGCAGCGCCAGGACGCCCAGGGCCGTCTGGCCCACGGGCCAGGAGCCGCCCTGGCCGCCGCCACTGAACGCACCGGTGCGGTCCTGCTTCGACCTTATGTCCTTGACAAGCTCGTCTATCCTGTCCGCCAGTTGGTCCGCTGTGACAAGGCCCAGGGCCGTGCCGGCGCTCGACGCAAGCAGGAGCTGCCCGGCAGCGACCACAAGGAGAAAGGGAAGGCACGCTCTCTTTGCCTTTTCCATCCCCGGCCCCCGTGCTGTGGTTCTGAGGGAGAAACGCCTCGGCTTTAGCATCATCCCGGCGGCAAGGCGCGCGGACGGTGCCCCCCGCGTCCCTCAATATACCAGCAGCGTGCGACGGGTCAAGTTGGGGGCCGCTGCGCG
>JAUVVP010000227.1 GCA_030604585.1 Planctomycetota bacterium
ATGACGCCCGCAGCGGCCGCAGCAAGAAGCCGACCACCTTGAGCACAAAGGTCGGGAAGAAAGCCAGAGTGCCCAACCCGATCAGCCCGGCGCCGGTAAGGGCTGCGAAGATCACGCCCTTGCCGGCCAGTGTCGAGATAAAGTCGGCCTCGCCCGCCCGGCCGTGCATCAGCAGCCACGTCAGCAGCAGCAAGAAACAGACGCCGATCAGGTCGAACAGCCTCTCCAGGCCCAGGGCCGTGCCCGCCGCGTCCCCAAAGCTCACCCCTCCCTTCTTGTGCACTACGTAGGGGCGGATCACCTCGCCGGGCCGCAACGGCAGCAGGCAACTCGACATGAATCCTATGCACGTCGCGCTCGCTATGGCCGAGTAGGGCACCTCTTTGATGGGCTTCAGCAGCAGCCGCCACCTGAGCACCCGCAGCCCATACATGACCGCGATCAGGCCGACCGAAGGGATCACGTACAGGTAGTTGGCGCTCCTGAAGGAGTCCCCCAAGTCGCCCCACTCCCCTCGGAGGCCCCTGAGCAAGAAGGCGACGGCGACCACGCTCACGGTAAGGCCCACGGCCAGCAGCGCCGGCCGTCTGTACCTGGTCGCCATTCGGACTCCTGTGCGAACTCGGGCGAAGGGGCGCCGCCTGCGCCACAGCACAGGCGACAACTGCACGAGCCAATGTAGCGGAACGGCGGACCGCGATGCAAACCCTGACATCCAGGCGGCTCCGACCGACCCCTTATGCTGTGATTGACAGGCCACTTGAGGCCGTTATAATGAAGCAGGCGGCCGAAGAGCCGCGTCCTTTTTCCCCTTCCTTGGGCGTAATGGCCAACAGATGAGGCCGCTCCGATGACCCCTGTCACCTACAAGGACGCCGGCGTGGACATCCAGAAGGGGGCCCGGTTCGCCGAGGACATCCGCGCTCTGATGCAGCGCACCTTCAGCGAACGCGTCGTGCCCAACCCGGGCGGCTTTGGGGCGCTCTTCTCCCTCGACTATGACGAGAGGCTCTTCCGGCACAACTACGCCCACCCCATCCTGGTCAGCGCAACCGACGGCGTCGGCACGAAGCTGAAGGTGGCCTTCATGGCCGGCCGGCACGGGACCGTCGGCATAGACCTGGTGGCCATGTGCGTCAACGACATCCTGGTGCTCGGGGCCGAGCCGCTCTTCTTCCTGGACTACCTGGCCACGGGCAAGCTCGAGCCGGAGGCGCTCCGGCAGGTGGTCTCGGGCATTGCCGCCGGCTGCCGGCGGGCGGGCTGCTCGCTGCTGGGCGGCGAGACCGCCGAGATGCCGGGCTTCTACAAGAAGGGCGAGTACGACATGGCCGGCTTTGCCGTCGGCGTGGTCGAGAAGCGCCGGCTCATAACCGGCCGCAAGATACGCCCGGGCGACCTCCTCGTCGGCCTCCCCTCCAGCGGACTGCACTCGAACGGCTACTCGCTGGCGCGCCGCCTGTTCTTCGAGGAGGCCGGCATGCGCTGCGCGGACAGCCTGGCGCCGTTCGGCATCGAGTGCAGCCTGGGCGAGGAGCTGCTGAGGCCAACGAGCATCTACGTCCGCCCGGTCAGGGCCGTGCTGCGCCACTACCGGGTCAAGCAGGTCATCGGCGGCATCGTTCACGTGACCGGCGGCGGCCTGGTCGAGAACATCCCGCGCGTGCTGCCGGCCGACTGTGCAGCGGAGCTGGACTCCTCCAAGTGGCGGCGTCATCCGGTCTTCGACGCCATCCGGCAGATCGGGGACGTGCCGCTCGATGAGATGTATCGCACCTTCAACATGGGAATAGGCATGGTCCTGATCGTCGCCCCCTACTACGCGGAGAGCGTCCTGCGGCAATTGCGGCGGGCGGGCGAGGAGCCCGCCGTCATCGGCCGCGTCGTGCCCGGGGCCAGGCAGGTCTGCATCCGCTGAACGGCGTCGGCCACGGCGCGATGCTGCGTTCCCCCCTTGCGGTGCAAATGCGAGGCGAACGAAACAAAGACCGCGAGGCCCTGATGGGGGCCTACGGCATCGGCCAGAGGCTGGCCACCCGCGTCGTCGCCCTGCTCTCGAAGAAGGTGGACGTGACGGGCACGCTGCTGGCCCAGGCCGCCGGGGACGAAACGATCGAACGGCTGCTGCTGGCGCCCGAACTGCTCGGCGACCCTGAGGCGCTCACCGAACCGATGCTGCGGCAGCGCGCGGCCGAATGCGGCTACCGGGAGGGGGAGCTGCTGCGCCTCGTGGGCGACCCGCAGACCGGATGGCGCACCATCGCCCTGGAAGACGACCTGCTGGCCGAGCAGGTTGCGGCCGAGGAGGAGGACGAAGCCGGCGTCGAGGGGAGGAGCCTGGTCAGGGCCGCTCCCACACAGATAAGCGTCCGCGAGACCGAAGAGCTGTTCACCCCCGAAGAGGTGGCCCGCCTGAAGCTGAGCGTGCTGACCAGCCAGAATCCCGACGAACGCGTGGAATCGCTCCGCAAGCTGGTCTTCGCGCCGATGGACGGTGCGCAGAAGGCCAGTATACTCCTCAACGTTCTGATAGACCGCGAGGCGGAGCCGCGGGTGCGGCGGGAGGCGATCCGCTCGCTGGAGCAGATAGGGTTCCGCTCGGACATGGCCGAGGCCGTTCGCGGTCTCTTCCGGGAGGATGCGCAGGAGGCCGTCTACGCCATTCAGCGCCTGGGGGCACTGCTGCGCGAGGCCGAGGAGGGGGAAGCCGCCCTCATCCTGGCCGTCGTCCTGGAGGTGTTCGACCAGACCAGGGACGCCGAGATCATCGGCGAGCTGCTGCACCTGATCGGCAGGTCCGCCTCCATCCTGGTCAGCAATTACCAGAAGACCGAGCAGTTCCTTCAGTCCGCCGTGCGTCACCTGGCCAGGGACTTCGACGGACTGCGCCCGCAAGTGGAGACCGCCATCGGCGCCTGCGCCCGCCAGGCGCCCGAGCTGGCGGCAGACCTGTTGTGGCGCGAGCTGGAGCGCAGCGAGAGCCCCCGCGTGCGCAGCCTGCTGCTGAACCTGAGCGAGTCTCTGGCACGGGAGCCGGCCCGCATAGCCGAGCTGGCCCGCCGGGCCGTCAGCGAGATACTCAACCCCGCCCTGCCCGAGAGCGAGAAGGCGCGGCTGCGCTACGCATTGGTCCGGCTCGGGGAACCGGCCGTCCAGGTGGCGCTGGACCGCATGGCCACGGCCTCGAGCGTCGAGAGGTCGGAGCTGATACGCCTGGTGGACGTGCTCTGCACCGAGAGCCAGGTCTCGATCGAGACGGTCCGGAAGTCCATTTCCATGCTGCTGGACCTGCTGAAGCTGGCCGACGTCCTGACGCGGCGCAGCGTCCTTCAGGCCTCCCTGCTGGCGGACCAACGGGTCGAGAGGCCGATCCAGGAAGAGGTGTCCCGCGAGCTGCTGACCTTGATGACCGAACTGAGCCTGCCGGGCAGCCTGGACATGATTCAGAACACGCTGGAGCGGATCGGGCCGCCCGCCTTGAGGCCGGCCTACGAGTTCATGCGCAGGGCCCATCCCTCCGAACCGGCCGAACGCGCGGCGCTTGCCATGGGTCGCATCATCGAGGGGGCTCCGGGGCAGGTGGACGATGAGCTGGCGGATGAGATCCTTGAGCTGTGCATGGGCCTGCTGGAGGACGAGAACATCGAGGACGGCGCCTTCACCATCGTCCTGGCGTCCGTCTGCGGTTACACGGCGCGCGGTGCGACACAGCTCGACGCCGCCCTGAAGAAGCTGAAGGACAATCTCTGGAAGCTGCCTTATTCGACGGATGCGCTCGACGCGCTGGGCATAATGGCCGGCTCGGATAACGCACGCGGCCGCCATCAGGAGGAGCTCTTCGAGCTGTTCGACGCCATCGTCAGGTTCCGCGGCCGCACCACGGTGGGCGTGCGCAAGGAGACCGAGGAGGGTCCGGTCTTCGAGTTCGGCCGGGAGATCGACTTTGACATCCGCGTCGTCCCCTCAGCCGTCAAGGGCCTGGAGCGCATCTGCCTGAGCCGGCAGGCCTCCGAGCAGATGCGCACCGGGATCGGCAAGCGCCTGCTGGTCCTCTGGGAAGGCGTCTCGAAGGTCAGGATCATCTGGGGCCCGGCGGCCATCGAAGCGCTGGTGGCCGCCATGTGCAGCGCGGCCTGTTCGCCGATGGCCTCCACCGACATGAAAGTGCGTCTGGGCACGTCTTTGCTGCGCTCGCTCAACAAGCTCAGCGTCGTGCGCAGCGTCGGGCAGATATGCTCCCAGCCGGACACCAGCCCCCAGATGCAGGGGCTGGCGCTCCAGGTCGGCGCCGAGACCCTCGACGAGTGGGAGAGCAGCGACTTGCAGGACGTGGACCGCAAGCTGGCCCTGCTGAAGAGCGCCGGCCAGATCGCCGCCAACACCGCCCTGGACTCGCGCAGCGACGCCGTGCGCAGGCTCCGCGAGCGCACGCTGGAGGCCCTCTTCAGCGGCCTACGGGAGGGAATGACCCAGGTCAGGGAGCCGCTGCTGCTGCTGCGCGACTGCCCCCACCTGCCGGCCGACCAGAAGCGGGAGATAGACGAGCGCCTCGGCAAGGCCTTCGGCCTGGTCCGCATCGGCACGCACGACTGACGCCGCACGTCGCGTCACCGCAGCACCCGCCTCCCTCGCCCTCGCCCTCCCGCTCGCTCTCGCTCTCGCTCTCGCCCTCGCCCTCTCCCTCGCCCTCGCCCTCCTCCTCGCTCTCGCTCTCGCTCTCCCCCTCGCTCTCGCCCTCGCCCTCCCGCTCGAACTCACATCTTGCGGACCGATTACCGAGCGTCGCGTCGACCAAAGAAACAGCCTTCGGAGAGCCGTCGTTCTATATGGAAGTCCACGTGGACGAAATGTGGCGGGCGCCTGACCTGGCGGAATGTGCTGTGGGGTCAGCGCTGCGTGAAGCCCCGTGGGGGCCGGCGAGAATAGCCCAGCGGTTCATCGCTGGGGATCGGGCGGACGCGCCCCCTGTTAGAG
>JAUVVP010000218.1 GCA_030604585.1 Planctomycetota bacterium
ATGTTTTTGCGGCGAGTGACCTTGGCGGCTAAGATCGGTTCGGCCACATCGAACTCGTCGGCCTCAGGCGTACGGGGGATGGGCGGGTGGCACTACGACGGCATCGATAGCAAGAAGTACCAGCACGATCTTGAGTCGGCTACACAGAGCGAACTCTACGGCCACGAAAAGCAAGGGGGCCACTGATCTGCACTGATGAGCACTGATTCAGGACACCAACGGGGGTACAAGCACAGCGGCATCACAGAGAAGGTCATTGGGGCGGCCTACAAGGTGTATAATGCCCTCGGTCACGGTTTCCTGGAGAAGGTCTATGAGAATGCCTTGGCCCTGGAGCTAAGGAAGGTCGGGCTGGGCGTCGAGCAACAGTATCCTGCCGCGGTCCGCTATGAAGGCGAACTGGTCGGCGACTATGTAGCGGACCTGGTGGTGGACGGGAAGGTGATAGTGGAAGTGAAGGCCGTCAGGGCGTTGGAGAATGTACATGAGGCCCAGTTGATCCATTATCTGAAAGCCACGGGCATAGAAGTCGGCCTTCTGCTCAACTTCGGCCCCAAGATGGAGATCAAGAGGCGCATCTTCGATCAGTGAGAATCTGTGCAAATCAGTGGCCAAATGGTCCGTTCGTGACCAATAAAGGCGGCGACGACTCCGCCCGATCTGTGCCCCCGCCCCCTAATCGGCGACCTCGAACCGGGTGGTGAGGGCCGTCTGCGAGCTGCCGCCTACCATGACCCCTGCGACGGCCGCCGCCGCCGGCAGGACTTCGGAACGCAGGCGTCCCTTTGGCATCCCCATCTCCTTGCTCTCAATGTGGCCGCGGCCTTTCGTCGTCCGTGAGCCTGGTCAAGCGACGCGCCGGGGCGGGTCAGATGGAGTCGCGGTACTTGCGGTAGAGGCGGCGCAGTTGGTGGTAGCTGAGGCCGAGGATCTCGGCGGCCTTGCGCTGGTTGTACTTTGCCGGCTCAAGCGCGCTTCTGAGCAGGCGCATCTCGAGGTCCCGCACGGCTTCGGCGAAGGGCTTGTCCGCCAGGTCCTCGGGGGATGGCGCCTGCGGGGCATCGGGCTCGGGCGCCTGAGTGACGGGCAGCGCAGATGCGCGGAAGGGGGAGCGGAACGGGTCGAACTCGATCTCGCCGATCAGCGCCGAGTCGGACCGGTACACCGCCCGCTCCACCACGTTCTTCAGCTCGCGCACGTTGCCCGGCCACCCATGGCCTTCCAGGGCGGCCAGGGCGTCGGCGCTGAATTGGGGTACCTCAGCGCGGCCGAGTTCGAAGGCCATCCGCGCCGCGAAGTGGCTCGCCAGCAGCGGGATGTCCCCCTCACGCTCGCGCAGGGGCGGCAGGAACAGCACCTCGAAGGAGAGCCGGTCGAGCAGGTCGCGCTTGAAGCGGCCGTCTGCGGATAGAGTTGCCAGGTCGGCATTGGTCGCGCCGACGATGCGCACGTCCACCTGGACGCTCTGCGCGCTGCCGACCCTTTCGAAAGCCCCGTACTCGACCACGCGCAGGATCTTCTCCTGCACCTCGAGGGGGATGCTGGCCATCTCGTCGAGGAAAAGCGTGCCCCCGTCGGCGGTCTCGAAGCGCCCTGCTCGCCGCTGAGCGGCGCCGGTGAATGCCCCCGCCTCGTAGCCGAACAGCTCCGATTCGATCAGCGTCGGCGCCAGCGCGGCGCAGTTGAGGGCCACCAGCGGCTGCTCCCAGCGCTTCGACAGGTAGTGCAGGCGGCGGGCGGCCAGCTCCTTGCCCGTCCCCCGCTCGCCGATGATAAGCACCGGCCGGTCAACCTTCGCAACGCGCGAGAGGCGCTCCTGAAAGGCGACGAATGCTTCGGACTGGCCGAGGGCCTCATCCACGCGAGCAGTGGGGAAGTCGGGCACGCCCGACAGGTCATCGCGCATGGTCGAGTGCACCCATATGTGGTCAGGTTCGCTCTATGTTAGCACGTTCGACGCATAGGCGCAAGCGGTCCAATGCAGGAGAATATCCATATCTTATTGGGTAGCTATAACTTACGAGATTCCGGTCCTTCTGGCATCCTCCTTGCGAAAGACACGAGCAAAGAAGTCAGTCGAGCACACCGAATAAGGAGGGAGTCAGATGGGTATCTTTACCCGGATGCGTGACATCGTCAGCTCCAACATCAACGCCATGCTGGACAAGGCGGAGGACCCCGAGAAGCTGATCAAGCTGATGATCCAGGAGATGGAGGACACGCTGGTCGAGATCAAGGCCTCCTGCGCCGGCGCGATGGCCACCAGGAAGAAGGTCGAGCGGGCGATGGAAGAGGCCCGCACCCGCGCCGAGCAGTGGGGCGGCAAGGCCGAGCTGGCCGTCGCCAGGGGCCGAGACGACCTGGCACGCGAGGCCCTGGTCGAGAAGCGCCGCTACCGCGAGCGCGCCGAGGCGCTGGAGCGCGAACTGGAGCAGTGCGATGCGCTGGTTGGGCAGTACCAGGATGATATAATGCAGCTTGAGGACAAGCTGGTCGGCGCACGCGAGAAGCAGCGCGTCCTGGTGCAGCGCCACATCCACGCCCGGCGCAAGAAGCGCGCCGAGCAGGAGATCCGGCGCGTGGAGACCACGGACGCCTTCATCCGCTTCGAGCAGTTCGAGAACCGCATCGAGCGCATGGAGGCAGAGGCGGACCTGGTCAACCTCGCCCGCAAGCCGACGCTGGAGGAGCAGTTTGCCCGCCTGGAGGGCGACGAGGAGATCGAGGAAGAGCTGCAGACCCTGAAGGACGCCGCCGCCGGCAGGACGGAGCAAGGGCCGTCGGCGTAGGGCCTGCCCGGCCGGCCGTTGGTTCGCCCGACGGTCCGGCTCAATCGAACACCTGAGGGGCGAGAATGCTCAGGTTCCTGGCCAGAGTCACGTTCCTGCTCGGGATGATCTTCCTTGCGCTGTTCATGACGGTGGTCGGCCTGTTCCTTCTGGCTCCGGTGCTGTTCATCGAGGTGGCGCAGGCGTTCAACCTGGCGACGGGGTATGGGCAGGCGGCCTTCATCCGCAGCACCTCGCGGCTTGCCCTCATAGGCGGGCCGCTGTTCGTCCTGGGCGTCCTTTTCTGTCTCGCGCTTGTGGGATGGCGGCTTCTGGGCAACGAGCCAGCCGCCCCGAGGCGAAAGGCCGCGGCGGACGAGAGCCGGATGATGCAGGAGCTGTACAAGGAGCTCTCGCGCGTGGAGGAACGCGTCGAGGCCCTGGAGACGATCCTGTTGAGCAGCCGGCGGCACGCAGTGCACGTCGAGGGACCGAATAGCAGCGCGCCACAAGGGCGCAGGAGGGAGCGTTGAACATCGGTATCGGTATGCTGACGATCCTGTTGGCTTTCGCACTGCCCTTCGTCGTCCTCATCGGCGCTTTCGCGCTCGCCGCCCTGAAGGTGCTGAAAGGGGACGGGCCGCGGCGAAGCAAGGGGCAGGCCGCTGAAGAAACGCGGATGATCCAGGCGATCTACCACCAGCTTTCGCGAATGGAAGACCGGATCGAAGCGCTCGAGACACTCCTGCTGGACCGAGAAAGGAAGGACGTTGAGCGATGAGACACCACACCGACAGGCGGAAGAGCGGCCTCTACCGGGCGCGTAACGGCATGATCTTCGGCGTGTGCAAGGGCATCGCCCAGCACCTGGGATTCTCGGTCTGCTGGATGCGCGTCATAGTGGTCGCCATATTCATCTTCACCGGCATCTGGCCGATCGCCGGGCTCTACCTGCTGGCCGCGCTGGTGATGAAGCCCGAGCCGGTGCTGCCCTTCGAGACGGAGGCGGATGAGGAGTTCTACAACTCCTTCACCAGTTCCCGCCACATGGCCCTGCAGCGGCTCAAGCGCACCTTCGACCGGCTCGACCGCCGCATCCGGCGCATGGAGGGCATCGTCACCGACCGGGAATACGACTGGGAGCGGCGCTTCAACCAGTAGCCGGCGGCGCGTCGGCCTGTCTGTCCCGCGCCGGGGATGAACAAGCGGTCGGCCGGCCTTCAGGTCTACACCCACCGGCTTGTGCCACCTGAGCAGAGCGTCGGCCTGCGCCCTCCGGGCTGCAGAGCGCACCTCGGCAGGCCGTTTGCGCACGCACCCCAAACGCAGCGCGCTTCCAGCCGCTTGACATTGAGGCGGGGGCGCGTATGATCCTATTGGGTCAGGGGGGAACCCAATAGCACCTCACGGCGCAAGCAACCGCGGTCTGCAGAAGGAGTGCGTTGGCCTTATGCCGGAAGGCAAGACCCTCGACATGGGTTGTGGGCCCAAGACGAGGCCGAACACAGTGCGCGTCGACCGGTTGCCCTTCCCGGGCGTGGACGTAGTCCACGACTTGGACACGTTCCCGTACCCATTCGAGGACAACGAGTTCTCGGAGGTCATCTGCAGTCACGTCCTGGAGCACCTGCGCAATCAGGTGCAAGTGATGGAGGAGCTTCACCGTATCACGCGGCCCGATGGCCGGGTGCGAATCTGGGTTCCGTACTTCGCTTCTCCGTATTCCTTCTGCGATCCCACGCATGTGGTGCACCATACGTTCCATTCGTTCGACTACTTCGTTGAGGGGCGCAGGCGGTCCGGGCACAACTATACGTCAGTGCGTTTCCGGGTCTTGGAGCACGAGCTTCTCTTTACCCGCAAGTGGGGGCTGGGGGCGATTCTCGCACGGGTTTCCATGCATCGCTACGAGAAGTACTACTCTCGTCTCCTTCCGGCGAATGGGATTCACGTGGAGTTGCAGCCCATTAAGTGATCCCTCGGTGCTTCCGTCACGCGCCCTCGCTGAGAAGCCATCCGGCGGCCAACCAGTACTCTCTCGTGAGTTTACCCCGAGCCCGCGAGGGGCTCGCTCTTGCGCCCGGGGTCCCTCCGCAACACCCCTTGACGCGGCCGAGCCGCCCGGACCTCTCAGACCTGTCCCGAGCGCAGTCGAGGGGCTCTCCCCGCCACTTACGACAACTGGTTACCGCACCATGTGCATTCGCACCCCGAATGTGAGGCCTGACGTAACCGCGGTCCGCTGGTGCTGGCGCTTCCTCTGGTCTGTCGTCCCTGC
>JAUVVP010000334.1 GCA_030604585.1 Planctomycetota bacterium
ACTCGAATGCCATGCGGTTGCGGCCGTTCTGCTCCAGCAGTGCTTGCAGCAGTTGCTCCACGGAGCGCCTCCGCGGGTCCTCCGCTACGGGCCTGAGGTAGCGCAGCCGCGCCACTTCTCGATCAAACGAAAGCATCGGATCGCTGTCCAGACGCTCCAGCCACTCCCTGGCCCGATAGCCGTAGATCAGGTCATCGCCCATCGCCGCCAGGAAGGTGCGCGCCACCTCAGTTCTTCCCTTGACGATGTTCACCACGGCGAGCCGCTCCAGCACCCAGGGGCGGCAGCCCAGGTCTTCCAGGGCCTCGTGCGCCAGGTGTTCGGACTCATTCACCCGTCCCAGGTCGAGGAAGATGTCGCTGGCCCTCATGAACTCCAGCGGAGTGGGTCGCGGCTGCGCCGTCTCCGAGAAGAACTCCTCGGGGCCGCGCAGCAGGCCGAGACGATTCTGCGGGTAGCGCCACGCGTCAAACATGTCGTAGGGGAGCCGATCCGCGTGGTACAGGGCCCAGTTGACGGTCATATTGGCCAGCAGGCCGTAGTGACGGCGCGGGAGGTGGGGGACTTCTTCCAGCACCCGGGCCCACATCCTGTGGTGAGCGTAATACTCCACCTGAAGCGCGGTTCCGGCACCGGCATCGAATGACAGGAGAACGAGCGCAGCGGCCGCGACCGGCAGCACCACTGCCTTAGACAGCCGTTTGAGCCTGCCCTTCCCGGCCGCGCCCGGAGCCCCTTCGCGAACCGGCGCAGGGGATTTCGCCAACCGCGCCCAGAACGCTGCCAGGGGAAAGAACAGATACAGGCAGAAAGCCAGAAAGGCCGCCCTTGCAGTCGTGTCGTGATGGAAGGGCAGCAGGCGCCCGTAGGTGTCTGCGATGCGCGTCCGGAAAACGTAGGTCCCGAGCACGTAGGGGACGGCCCCCACGCAAGCAAGGTACAAAAGGCCGAGCAACCGTCGCCGCCCGGTCAGCAGCTCGAAGAAGCCGCAAAGCGCCGCGTAGAACAGGTATGCGCCCCCCGCCAGCCAGTAGAGAGGCACGGACAGACCAAGGAAGAACGCCAACCGCGCTCCGCCGCCCCGCAAGGGGGCCAGCACGTAGACGCACGCCCCCAGCATGGCCGTCAGCAGCGCCAGGCACGTTGTCAGGTGGTGGGCGTAGCGGCCGTACAGCATGAGCACGAGGAGGGCCGGACTGAGATGCGCCGTCGTGGGACGCGCCCTGCCCACGGCCCCCATGAGCACCCGGGCGGTCAGGCACAGGAGTGCCCCGACAATCGTAATGACGAGGGCGCCGAGCCAGGAGTAGTGGTAGAGCTGGGAGAGGAATGCAGAGGCGTACTCGACCAATCCGCCCGGGTAGGCCAGGAACTCCGCGAAGAAGGCGCGATTCCACAGGAAGGCGGGGAAGGTCGGGCGGGGCCAGAAATACATGAGACGCGGGTTAACGTGGAGCCAGACGTAAAGGTAGCACAGGACAAAGAACAGCGCCTGACGAAGCGGGAAAAAGCGGACCCGCCGGGACGGTCTGGGCAGCGTGATTGACATGGCAGCGGAACTGCCGCGCACCGTATCGCTTGAGATGACTACTGAGGCGGTGTCGGCCGGGCACAACGCACGGGAGAAGCAAGAGCGGTCCCGCGCGGGGCTGGATTATACCACAGGCCCCGCGGACGGGCAAAACGCAGCGCCGCGGCGGCTCACTCGGCCGGCTGCGACCGGCCGCCGGGCACGGAAAGCGCGCCACGTGGCCGCTGGTCCGCCTACGAGCCAGGCCGAGGCGTGGCGGAGGTGATCGGCATGTCAACGCGCGTCCAGGGCGAGGAGCGGATGACGCGAGCTATCTCCTCTCCCTTCAGGCGAATGGGCGTCGCAGAGAGCTCTGGAAGGTGGTAGACCCGGATAAACGAATCATAGTAGCTGGGGTCCTTCTGCGGCAGCACAAAGGCCTTGTGGGCCGTTCCGCCCTCGTCTATGTAGCTGAAGTACGCCTTCATGAACAGCCCGTCCCCCCGCTTGCTGCTGAAGACGATCCAACGGCTGTTGCTCGACCAGGAATGCCAGGAGTCGGACTGGTCGTCGCTGTTGCAGGCCAAGCGGCTGTACTCCCCGGTGCTCAAGTCCATCAGGTACAGGTCGCTGTCCGGTTGGTGGCAAGGGAACACGCTGTGGTCGGACATGCAGAACAGCAGGAACCGACCGTCCGGAGAGAACCTCGGCAGCGTGATGCTCAAGCCGGTCTGACTGGCCGAGAGCACGGTCTCCAGCTCGCGCCAACTGCGTGTCTTCACGTCGTAGCCGATGCGCATCAGGTCATACTTCACCTGACCGTAGCGCTGCGGCGGCGTCTCTTCAGCCTCGGACCACAGCACCGGCGCGCTGCAAAAGTACAGGTGCTGCCCGTCAGGCGACCATGCCGGCCAGGTCTCCAGCCGGTCGGGGTCTGATATGCCGGCGGTTGACGTCACGGCATGCGAGTCAAGGACGTAGAGCGCCAAGTCGGACCTGAGGTCGATCCCTTCCCGGACCTCCGTCCTGGCCGAGTGAAAGAACTGCCGGGTCTTGTTGGTCGAGAACGCCAGCGCCCGGCCGCTCGGATGCCAGGACGCAAAAGCAGCCAGCCCGGCATTGAACCGCGTCCGCGTGTCCACCTTCGAAACGACGCCGTCCTGGATCAGGATCATGCCCGAGCCGTAGCCCCCAGGGCCGCTGCGCACCTGTATGATCATCTTCTCGGTTCGGTTATCGAAGAAAGTGTGGCAGTTCATGCAGCCCCCGCCGAACGACATGTTATCCAGAATGAGCGACTCGTCGTGGCTTTCCAGGTTGCGCTGACACATCTTCATCTTCGTGTAGTAGTTGTACAGCACATTCATGAGGCGGTAGACCAGGTAGGCGTCAATGTCCTCGTGCGCGATCGTGTTCGTGATGGTCTCGAACCGGCGCCACGACCCATCAGGCCCGCCGACATAGACGTCAAAACGGAGCTGCCGGCCGCGATTCTCCCCCAGGAGCCTCTTCCACTCCCTGAGGGGGATGACTATCTGTGGTTCGGCGGACGCGACCTCGATCGCCTCTCCGCGCGCCGAGCTTATCTTCACATAGTACCGGGTGCCGGGCTCTTCGACGCAGAAGTTCAGAGGCGCAATGTTGGGGGGGATGACGGTATCGGCATAGTCGGGACGAATCCGCGGAGACCGGTGCATCGAAGCAAACTCCTCGATGGTGACCGTCTGGCCGCGCATCGCGTAACTGAGCAGGCCGAGCGAGGCCGCTGCCAATACGGGCAGCACGAGAAGCCAACGGCGGCCTTTGGTCATTGGGTCGCTCCTGACCTGCCGAACACGAAGTAGAAGAGGTAGCTGTCGCCGTGGCCCGGGGCAAGCGGTTTCTGCGCCGCCTCGTGGTCGCCCCTGTAACGGTCCAGGACCTGGAAGAACTCGCCGTAGCGCCTGAGCGTCTGCGCACTTACGCGCCGCCCACGCAGATGGAGGCTCCTCCCAGTCGTTCTGGCATGCAGCAGGACTGCCTCTTCGTAATGGCGCGGGATGCCGGAATAGCCGAAGTCATCGAGGCGGCCGATATTCCGAAAGACCCCCTCGAGGTCCCTGTTCAGCAGGTAATGGGCCATCAGGTACTCGAACGCCATCCGGTTGCGCTTATTGTGCCGCAGCAGTTGCCCCAACATCTCCTCGCACTTGACCCAGCCCACGACGTCGGCCTCCACCATGAGCAAACGGATGCGCTGCACTTCCGGGTCGGACGACAGGCCGG
>JAUVVP010000104.1 GCA_030604585.1 Planctomycetota bacterium
AACGCCCCTGCGGTCTTCCAAACCGGGGACCCTGAACGTCAGAGCCGCCACGGCGCCCTCCAGCGGGCGGGGCGTCTCCTGCACCCAGTGGTCCACGTGCTTTCCGAGCAGGACGGGGACCTCGGCGGTCCTGCCGTCGGCGTAGTGGATGACGTACTTCATCAGGTCGGGCAGGCTGAACCCGCGCCGGCGGGCGCCGATCCGTGCGCGCTCGTCCTGGCGGATCGGCTGCCGGACGTCGGCCGCCTGGAGGAAGAAGAGCACGTCGGCCTTCCTGCCGACCTTGATGCCTTCCACCGCGTCCGGCAGGTCCCGCACCGGACCGTCTGCCCCGAGCACGATGCAGTCCGGCACGGGCGCGGTGGCGTAGTCCACCAGGTGATAGGTCACGTCGGCCAGCACCTGCTCGCCGACCCGGACGTTCGCCAGGTCCCTGCCTCTCTGGCCGAACCAGCCGACCTTGCCCTCGCGAGAGGTCATGTACTGCGTGCAGTAGTCGGTTATGTTGACAGTTTCGTACCGGAGATTGACGCCCGGCACGGCCACGGAAGCGGCCCGGGAGCCGACGCCCATGTTCTGAAGCAGCACGCCCAGGATGCGGACTTTGGTCGGCGCATTGGCCGGGTTGGGTTCCTCCGCCATGAACTTGACCTGGTTGAGGAAGACGCCGCCTTCGCCCTGGGGGAAGGCGACGAGCCCGCCGACGTTGTCGAGGGGCACGGCCTTCGGCGGCATCTCCGCCCGGATGAACTGCACGTTGTCAATGCCGACCAGCCTCAGGTCCGGCCGGCCGAGCCCGCGCCGGCGCCAGGTGCGGACCTGAAGCGTCAAGGTCTTCTCAACCCTGACGGGCTCGGGGAGCATCACCTCCGTTAGCTCCCCTGCGTCGGGCAGCGTCACGCGCACGGCGCCGGCTTCGTCGCCGTCGAAGATGATGTCCAGATCCTGGATCGTCCAGTAGTTGGCGTTGTTCCAGATGTTGACCTGCCGGACGGTTTCCGGGCGGCTGAATGCGAACGTAATGGGCTCGGCCCCCTCTTCGGGGATCCATATCTGGCGGATGTAGCGCCAGAAGTCGCTGTTCAGCATGCCGTTGACGTAGTTGTAGGGGTCGTGATCGTCGAAGGTAGGCTCGTAGAGGAAGAGGTCTTCCGGGCCGCCCGGCATCCGCGCAAACGGCGCCGCGTCGAACCCGTCAATGACGTAGCTGAAGACGTTCCCGCTGATCCACATGCGCCCGTGCATCAGGCCCCTGGTGCTGAACATGGCCAGGTCCCTGTTGCCGAGCGTGGCGGCGAGCGGGTGGCCGGCTTTCTCCAGCGTAACGCGTTCGATGCGGAACGGGCGGATCATGTGGTCTGTTCCCACAAGCCGGTTGAACTCCTCCAGGCCGTCGGGTTCGAGGCCGCTGAGCATGATCCAGCCGCCGGCGTCCTGGAACGCGGTGGCCGTCTCCTTCAGGCGGTTCAGCGCGGCCAGGTTCTCCCGCGCGGCGTGGACGACGGCCACCCTGTACCTGCCCGGGTCGAGCGCCGCGTCCAGGTCGGCCACGGCCTCGCCGAGCGCGCCGGTCTCGGCGACCTTGTCTGCAAGCAGCGGGTTCCCGGGCGCGTAGACCGCCGTCACGCCCTCCGCTGGGCGGTAGCGGGCATAGGTCTGCACCAGGTTGCGCATCAGGACGTCCGCCGCTGCGTCCGCTCCGAGGTTGAAGCCCACGCGGAGCTGGCAGAGCACGATGGCGCCCTTGCCGCACGGCACCTCGACCAGCGGCGTGAGGGTGAGCATCTCGCCGCACTCGGCCAGGCTCCTGGCGCCCTGGGACGGCTTTCGATAGGCGTGCTTGTAGGTGGGGTGGCCGCCGGCCCAGTCGATCAGGTCTTCCCTGCCGAGGTCCTTGAAGAGGGGCGTCCCGAGCGCCTTCGGGTGCGCGTAGCCGCCCTGATGGGTGGTGGTTGCCAGAGGGGCGGGCAGGTTGCCGCCCCCCGGTGGCACGTCCTGCTCGAGCACGATGACCCGCCCGCCTCGCGCCGCGAACGCCAGGATGTCCTGGCCGAACGCCTCGGTCGGGGTCAGCGTGTCCGGCCCGACGAGCAGCAGCCCGCCCTTCCCCCTGGCGTCGCCCAGGTTCTCGATTTCGGAGAACCCGGTGCCCGTCGCGGTCAGGAACGCTTCGAGCTTGCCGGAACGGTCGAGGACCGTCAGGGGCACATCCACGTCGAGGGCCTTGACCCGCGGCAGGACGGGCGCCGGCCGCACGTCCACGTAGTCCTGCGCGCCGGGTTGCGTGACTTTCAGCGTCAGCGTCCCGTCGAGGCGTGTGTCCGTCTCCGGCGCCGTTATGGCGAGCAGGAGCTCCCGGCCGAAGCCCGGCTCTATCCGCATCTCGACCGTTTCGCCGGCGATCCGCTCGCCGCCGACCTCGTAGGTCCACTCCAACGTGACGGGCTCGTGGCTCAGGGTGTCGTTCATGACCTTGAACAGCAAGTCGTTCTGCCGGCCGGCGAACAACCGGCGCGTCTGCCTGCGCGGGATGGCGCACAGGTCGCTGAAGACCTTCTGCCCGTCCTCGTAGTTCCAGAGGTTGTCCCAGGGGAAGAAGCCGGCAACGCCCGCCCAGCGATAGCCGCCGTAGAGCATCCGCAGGTAACTGGCCTTGCCGCGGTTCGCGTCGTGGCGGCTGCGGAAGACCTCATCGCCCAGCACGTAGGAGCCGTAGCCGAGTTCACGGGCGAAGGCGCTCTCGCCGACCACCCAGGGCGTCTTGCGGTCCCAGGGCCACCGGGCGATCTTGGAGGCACACTTCTCCAGCGTGTAGGCGTTCTCCGGATACCAGTCCAGCGAGCCGGCCGGGTAGTGGGGCGAGTTGATCTCAAGCTTGCGGCTCAGGTCGCCGGCGCCGCCCACGGTGTAGGGACGGGTGGGGTCGTTCATACGCGCCGCCTCGACCACTTCGTTCATCAGTTCCTCGATGCGGTCCAGGTAGGCGCCGTAGATGTTCATGCCCGTGATGTAGACCAGCTCGTTCTCCACCTGGTAGAAGATGACCGACGGGTGGTTGCGATAGGCGCGCGTCAACTGGACCATGTGCCGCCTGAACCCTTCCCATAGCGGGTCGTTCTGGAACAGGAGCGGCTCGTCGGTCACCGGGTCCCTGCTTCGCAGCCCCAGCACGCTGTTGATGAACATGCCGTCAATCATCGAGCAGAGCCGCCCGGGGATGCCGTTGCGGTCGTAGAACTCCAGCCGCTCCTCGCGCGTCGGCAGGAAGGCGCTGGTGTGGCGGTTCTGGCTGAAGCGCGTGAATCGGTTGCCCTCCCGGCGGAACATCCTGAGCCACTCGTCCGGCTCCGGGGTGCGGCTGTGGACGTTAACCCAGTTCCAGAAGTTCCGCCGCACGCCGTTGATGTAGATGCCGGGGCCCCTGATGGTCACCTCGCGGAAGCCGAACAGCTCTTCCTGCACGTCCACGGGCTGACCGTCTTCCAGGACCGTAGTGCGCAGGCGGTAGAGGTGCGGCTCCGCTTCCGGCCACCAGAGCTTCGGGTCGGGCCAATCGCCGGCCACCGTCACCGTGGCCGTGTCCCTGGCCCGGACGCCGACCTCCATCCGGCCGAAGGACCTCTCCACCCGGTTGTCGCGATCATAGACGGCCTCGCAGAGGACCTGGAGCCTGCGCTCCGTCCCGCCGGTGTTCCGCACGGTCACGTCGGCCTCCAGGCGCTTGTGCTTCACCGAAGGCTTGACGAAGACGTCCTCGGTGTAGGCATCGCCGGTGGCGACGAGGGTGACGGGGTTGACGATGCCGTAGTCCACCCCATTGCCGTCACCTTTGGTGCTGGGGTAGATGGGCGCGACGAAGTAGACCCAGTCCTGCCTGCTGCGCGGACGGTTGCGGTGATGGTCCAGGTCGTTGCCGGGGCTGTAGTACCTGGTGTCAACCGCGTAGTAAGGCCCCTTGACCGCCACCGCGATCTCGTTGGTCCGGCCCGGCTCAACGTAGTGCGAGATGTCCAGGTCCCACGGGATCCAGACGCCCCGGTGCGTGCCTGCAAGGTGACCGTTGACGAAGACGCTGACGATCCAGTTCGTGCCCGAGAAATGCAGGTGGAAGCCCCGCCCCGCATAGCCGGACGGCACGGCGACCCGGGTCCGATAGATCACCCGGTGCGCAAAGACCGTTTCGTCTTTGTCCCACAGCGACTTCGGCACCTCGATGCCCATCCAGCGCAAGGGGTACTGGTCCGGCGTGGGCAGGGCCTGCACCGGCACGTAGGTGTCCCTGTCCATGTCGGTATCGTCGTAGCGGGCGACCTGCCAGAGGCCGTTCAGCTTCAGTTCGACGCGGTCGGCGGGACCCGCCGGCGTGGGGAACCGGAAGACGTGCTCGGCGGCGGCCAGGTCGGCTTCGCTCGCGTAGGTCTGGCCGGGCTTCAGGTTGCCGTCGGGGACGAAGCGCCCCTTCGTGAGCGCGAAGCAGTCGAGCGCCATCACGATGCGGCCGTCGTCGCCGGGGTTGGGTTCCCGGTAGCGCACCTCCAGGTCCGTTGCACCCGCCCTGAGCGCGGCGCCGCCGAGGTGCAGCCAGGCGACCTCGTTCCACTCCGCAAGCTCCATCACGTTCGTTGTCTGGGCGTCGCGGGCCGCCGTCTGCCAGTCGCCGCCTGCTATGCGCCATTCGAACGAAGAACGGATCCACTCCATGCCCACGCGCGCCCAGACCTCGAACCGGCCGTCCTCGGGAACGTCCACTGCGTAGCGCAGGTTGAATCCGTCCTCGGGGAGCTGCGCGGCCACTTCGTCTTTGCTCAGGATTCGGAAGAGCCATTGCCCTGCCGACAGCAGATGGGGGTTGCCGGCGCCGGTACTGAACTCGAAGTTCGCCTCGGCCGGCGTTTCCGCCTCCAGCCAGATGTAGGCCGTTGGCTCGGCGCCGGCCGCCGACGCGGCCACGCCGACCGCGGCAACGGCCATGACGACCAGACTGCGACCGTTCAAGAAGCCGCGTTCCATGTAGCGGTGCATGAGGTCCCCTCCCTGGACGGCAGATGCTCGTGGTGTGCAGGCGACCCTCTCAGGTCCCGGATCGCCGCCATTCTAATGAGTGACGCGCACAAATCCACTGAACGCTCCTCCGGCGGGGACAGTCCCTGGTTCTCCTCCGTGGCCGCCCGAAGGGGGCGCAGCAAGATGGGGACTGTCTCGGCGCAGGCCCCCGTCTCACGCCGCAGCCGCCCGCAGGGCCTCCAGGTTGGCCGCCACCGTCCGGTCTATGTCCTCCTCCGTGTGCGCGGTGCTGATGAAGAACGCCTCGAACTGCGATGGCGGCAGGTAGATGCCGCTCCGGAGCATGGCACGGAAGTAAGCGGCGAACCGCCCCGTATCGCAGGCCTGCGCATCGCCGTAGCACCTGACCGGCCCGTCGGTGAAGAACAGGCAGGCCATGGACCCGACGCGCTGGTAGCGATAGGGCAGGGACAGCTCACCCAGGTTCCTGCGAATGCCGGCTTCCAGGCGCGCCGCCAGCGTTTCGAGGCGCTCGTAGCTCTCAGGCGTCAGCTCGCCAAGCGTAGCCAGGCCGGCGGCCGTCGCCAGGGGATTTCCCGAGAGCGTGCCGGCCTGGTAGACCGGCCCGACCGGCGCAAGCTGCCGCATGATCTCCTGCCGGCCGCCCACGGCTCCGACGGGCAGTCCGCCGCCGATGACCTTGCCCAGCGTCGTCAGGTCCGGCAAGACGCCGTAGAGCCCCTGGGCCGACTGCGGCCCGACCCGGAAGCCCGTCATCACCTCGTCGAATATCAGCAGCGCCCCGTTCTCCGTCGCCAGCTCGCGCAGGCCCGCCAGAAAGCCCGCCTCCGGAGGTATGACTCCCGCGTTGCCGCAGACCGGCTCGATGATGACGGCCGCCACCTGGCCGGCGTGCGCCTCCAGCGCCGCGCGCACGCTCTCCAGATCGTTGAACTCCGCCGTCAGCGTGTCCGCCACCACGCCGTTCGGCACGCCCGGGCTGGTTGGCATCCCCAGGGTCGTCGCGCCGGAGCCGGCCTTCACCAGGAACGCATCGGAGTGCCCGTGATAGCAGCCGGCGAACTTGACGACCTTGTCCCGCCCGGTGAAGGCCCGGGCCAGCCGCAGCGCCGTCATGGTGGCCTCCGTGCCGGAGTTCACCAGCCGGACCAACTCCACCGAAGGCACCCGTTCCACTATCAGGCGGGCAAGCTCGACCTCGGCGGCGGTCGGCGCACCGAAGCTGGTGCCCCTGCGCGCCGCCTCGCAGACCGACTCGACCACCCGCGGGTGCGCGTGGCCCAGGATCAGAGGGCCCCACGAGCCCACGTAGTCCACGTACTCGTTCCCTTCGACGTCCCAAACGCGCGCCCCGGCTGCGCGGGCGATGAAGGGCGGGTCGCCGCCGACCGGGCCATAGGCCCTGACCGGGGAGTTAACGCCGCCGGGAATCAGCCCCACAGCCGCGGCAAACAGCTCCGAGTTCGATGCGTCGGACATGGGCGGGCGCTCCTCCCAGGCGTCAGGACTCCTCGAAGTATCGCATGGACGTCTTCTTGTACTCGGCCGTCGAGAAGAGGATGTCGTAATCCTCCAGGCCGTGGCGCCCGGCGACGCCTTGCACGAATCGGCGCACCTCCTCCTGCCTCCGCCCGTGAACCATGGCGAACAGGTTGTAGGGCCAGCCCGGCGCCTGCGCGCG
>JAUVVP010000097.1 GCA_030604585.1 Planctomycetota bacterium
ACGTATCCCGTCGGCTTCTGCGGCGTCCAGGTCCCCAAGACCTCCCGAGCTGCCCGTATTCCGCCTAAAAAGGCCGCCTTACCGACCGAAGTACGGGGTGAGGTCGTAACATATTGTTGGCGCCGCTCTTATGTCATGGCATCGCTCATGGCAGGGATTGCGGCCCAAGAACAGGCCAGAATCCCCCGAATCCTCCCGAACACACGCCCATACCTCGCCGCACACAGGGCGCGCGACGGACCAGGCCGATCCGCCATCCGCCCACCCGGTGAACCCAACGATCTGAGCTGCCTCGACACGCATGGTTCACCCCCTGGTAGGCCAGTGCAGAGGGCCAACGGCCCGCCGAGCAATAGGGCATCTGACCGCGATGCAGGAAGGCGACCAGGTACTTCGGAGCGATAGGAGCAATAGGAGCGACTGGACGGCGGCCCGCGGAGGCGCTATCGAACATAATATATGTTATCGGACGTGACGCCGCTGCCCCTACCGGGGCGATCTGGTCAAGCTCTGGTCTTCGACGCCCTCAGCAGATGGCACAGCGCCTTGCCGACGATCCCCCCTTTTCAGCATGCTGGCCGTTGTGAGGGCAGCGAACGGGTGGCAGGTGATAGGCCGGGCTGCCGGCTGGCGCATTTGGGCCCGGGGCAGGTGGACGGAGGTGTAAGGAGCAGTCAGACCCCTTAGCCGAGGCGGCCTGCGCCGCTCTTCGCAGGGGAGCTGGGCCTAATCGGGTAGGTGCACTCCCCTGTCTATCTCGGCCAGGTCGGCGTCGTCCAGCTGCTCGTACTCGCGGAACTCCAGGAGCGTCTTGCCGAGCCGGATGCGGTCGCGGTCGAAGAGCGGCTTGCCGCCCAGGATTCTCTGGTCGTTGACCCGCGTTCCGTGCGTGCTCCGCTCGTCGGTGATAAGCCAGACGTCGTCGCGGCATTCCAGGCGCGCGTGCGAGGCGGAGGCGGTGGTATCGGCCAGGTGCAGGTTGCAGCTACGACTGCGGCCCAGCGTGTAGACCTGTCCCTGTTCCAGTTCCCAGCCCTTGCCCTTGTCCTCGCCGCGCAGGACCTTCAGGAAGACCTGTTGGTTCGCCATAGCTGCCCCTTGACCCCTCTGTGTGTGCGGCCGACCGTCACCCGACGGGCGGCACGAAGACATACCTCAGGACCAGCGCGAGTGACATGAGGTGGAATGCCCAGTGCGCGTCCCGCCAGCGGCCTGTAACCAGCTTCAGGACGCTGTAGGCGATGAATCCGAAGGCGATGCCTTCCGTGATGCTGCCCGCCAGGGGCATGAGCACGACGGTCAGGAAGGCCGGCAGGAACTCGGTGGCATCATCCCACTTGAGTCGGGCCATGCTCTTCAGCATCATGGAGCCGACGACGATCAGCGCCGGCGCCAGCACCGGGTACTGGCTGATGGAGAACCCGTCGTCCGTGTACTTGTGACACGTTGCCACGATGGCGAGTATCGGATAGAGCAGGATCGAAAGCAGGAACATGGCCGCCGTGACCAGGTTCGCCAGCCCGGTCCGGGCGCCGGCCTGAACGCCGGCGGCGCTCTCGATATAGCTGGTGACCGTGCTGGTGCCCATCAGAGCCCCGATGACGGTGCCGCAGGCATCGCTGAACAGCGCCCAGCGGGCCCGGGGCAGCCTGCCGGTCCCGTCCAACAGGCCCGCCCTTTCGCTCACGCCTATCAGCGTCCCGACCGTGTCGAAAACGTCAAGGAAGAGGAAGGTAACGATTACGGTGACGAACCCCTTCGCGCTGAAAAGCCCGGCGAAATCCAGCGCGAAGAGCGACCCCCGAGGGTCGAGGCTTGCGTAGCTTTTGATCTCCAGGTCGAGCAGGTCCGCCCCGCCGAGGGTGAACACGAGCCCGACGCCGGCAGTGCCCAGAATGCCCCAGAGGACCTCGCCGCGGACGCGCCCCGCCATCAGAACAAGGGTGAGTGCCAGCCCGAAGAGCGCCAGCAGCGTCTGGGGCGCCTGGATGTTCCCGAACGTTATGCCGGTGGCGTGGGAGCCTACCACGATGCCGGCGTATTGCAGACCGATGAAGGTTATCAGGAGCCCGATGCCACCGGCGATGCCCCTCTTGAGGCTGTCCGGGATGAACTCCATCAGTTTGGCCCGGAAGCCTACGAAGGACAGCAGTACAAAGAGGCAGCCGCCGATGAAGACGGCCGTCAGGCCCTGCTGCCACGAGAAACCGAGGCCCAGCACCACCCCGTAGGTAAAGTAGACGTTGTGGCCCATGGCGGGCGCCAGGGCTATCGGGTAGTTGGCCAGCAGACCCATCAGCACGCAGGCGACGGCGCTGGCCACGCAGGTGGCGACGAAGGCTCCCGCAATGGGGATGCCCGCCTCGTGCATCATGGCCGGTTGGACGAAGATGATGTAAGAGAGGGCCATGAAGGTGGTGACGCCGCCGAGGACCTCCCCCCCTACCGTGCTGCCGCGCTCGCCGACCTTGAAGGTCCTGTCCACAAAGCCCATGTTTGCGGTCCTCCCGCCGCGCCCAGGCACGTGCCGATTCTGTCTCGGGGACCGTCCGCCCCGGCCTTGGCCTCGCCGATTATATGCACTGGAGAACGGTGAGGTCAATAGGCGAGCGGGACGCCTGCCGGGGCTGCCTCGATTGG
The DNA here is from genome assembly GCA_030604585.1 of Planctomycetota bacterium. Taxonomy (GTDB): domain Bacteria; phylum Planctomycetota; class Brocadiia; order SM23-32; family SM23-32; genus JAUVVP01. The sequence continues at coordinate 2,641 of JAUVVP010000097.1, forward strand.
CAGGCCGCGCCCTTCTGCGCCGCCCTGCCTGCCAATATGACAGTGCATGTGGCAGCGCCGCCACGCCAGAGGGGCCCTCTGAGTCGCGGCCGCTTTTTCACCAGGCCGAAGTCCTTGCATAGGGCCACATTAGCATGGTGCCCTGTTTGGTGGTATCGTATTTGCCATACGTCACGGGATTGTGGTGCGTCAACTCAGTTTCCCCGGCAGGACGAGGCGAGCAAGGAGGCCCTGACAGATGGCCCGAGAGAGGATCATAGGGATTGACCTCGGCACGACGAACTCCGTGGTCGCCGTGATGGAGGGCGGCCAGCCGACCGTCGTGCACAATCAGGATGGCGCGCGCATTACGCCCTCGGTGGTGGCCTTCACCGAGGACGGCGAGCGTCTGGTAGGCGTTAAGGCGAAGCGCCAGGCGGTTACCAACCCGACGAACACCGTCTTCAGCATCAAGCGCTTCATGGGGCGGCGCCACAACGAAGTGGCGTCCGAAGAGAAGATGGTCCCCTACCAGATCGTCGGCGGACCGGACGAACTGGTGAAGGTCGGCGCGGGGGGCAAGGAGTACACCCCGCCGGAGGTCTCGGCCATGATCCTTCAGGCGCTGAAGCAGGCGGCCGAGGATTACCTGGATGAGAAGATCGAGAGGGCCGTCATCACCGTGCCGGCCTACTTCAACGACAGCCAGCGCCAGGCCACCAAGGACGCGGGCACCATCGCCGGACTGAAGGTCGAAAGGATCATCAACGAGCCGACCGCCGCTTCGCTGGCCTATGGGCTGGACAAGAAAGCGGATGAGCAGATAGCCGTCTTCGACTTCGGAGGCGGCACTTTTGACATCTCGATCCTGGAAGTGGGCGATGGCGTCTTCGAGGTCAAGGCGACCAGCGGCAACACCCACCTGGGCGGCGACGACCTGGACAAGTACCTGATCGATTACATCGCCGACGAGTTTCAGAAGCAGCAGGGCATTGACCTGCGACAGGACGAGATGGCCCTTCAGCGGCTCAAGGAAGCCGCCGAAGCGGCCAAGTGCGACCTGTCCTCCTCCCCGCAGGCCGACATTAACCTGCCGTTCATTACCGCCGACAGCAGCGGGCCGAAACACTTGCACATGAGCATCAGCAGGGCGAAGTTCGAGGAGCTCTGCGAGCCCGTCTTCGAGAAGCCCGCAGGCCCATGCCGCCAGTGCCTGGAAGATGCAAAGATCAGGCCCGCAGAGATTGACGAGGTGATCCTGGTCGGCGGCTCCACCCGCATACCGAGGGTCCAGGAGATCGTCAAGGAGATCTTCGGCAGGGACCCTCACAAGGGGGTGAATCCCGACGAGGTCGTGGGCATCGGGGCGGCCATCCAGGGCGGGATCCTGGCGGGTGAGATCGAGGACGTCGTTCTCGTGGACGTCACTCCCCTCTCGCTGGGCATCGAGACCCTCGGCGGCGTGACGACCGTGCTCATCGAACGCAATACCTCGATACCCACCGGCAAGAAAGAGGTCTTCAGCACCGCCGCCGATGATCAGACCAGCGTCGAGATTCACGTCCTTCAGGGCGAGCGGCAGATGGCCACCGACAACCGCACCCTGGGCAAGTTCCAGCTCACGGGCATCCCCCCTGCCTCTCGCGGCATCCCGCAGGTCGAGGTCAGCTTCGACCTGGACGCCGACGGCATCCTGAACGTGAAGGCCCAGGACCTCGGCACCGGCAAGGAACAGCACATCGAGATAAAGAGCGACTCCGGCCTGACCGAGGAACAGGTCGAGGCGATGCGCAAAGAGGCCGAGGAACACGCCGGCGAAGACCAGCAGCGCCGTGAGCTGGCCGAAACGCGCAACATAGCCGACCATCTCTCCTACACGACTGAGAAAACGCTCAAAGAGCACGGCGACAAGCTGAGCGACGCCGAGCGGAAGGAGCTGGACGAGGCGCTGGAGGGATTGCGCAACGTCAAAGACAGCGACGACAAGGATGAGATCAAGCAGAGGATAGAGGCCCTCCAAACGGCTTCCCATCGCCTGGCCGAGGTGATCTACCAGCAATCCAGGGCCCAGCAGGCGGGCGAGGCCGAGCCTGCCGAAGGGGCGCAAGCCGAGGAAGACGAGGCCGACGAGGAAGTCGTTGACGCCGATTTCGAGGTGAAAGAGTGACCGTCCCCACGCCTGCGGGTCACACCCCGGGCTGCGAAGTGCCTCCGCGGCTGCCGGGGCCAGTGACCGCACAATCTCGGACGTGAGGCCGAAGATGCGCCTGGAACGGTTCACCATAAAGGTGCGCGAGGCGCTCGAAGCTGCTCAATCGGCGGCCCGGAGCAGGGACCATCAGCAGTTGGCCACGCCGCACCTGCTTCAGGCGTTGGTGGAGCAGTCCGGCGGGGTCGTGCGCCCGCTCTTGCAGCGCCTTGGCGTCAACTGCGAGGCGATCGCGCAGGCCCTGCGGGCGGAGCTGGACAAGCTGCCGCAGGTGCGAGGAGGCGCAGGACAGGTCTACCTTGCCCCTGACCTGGCCGAGGCGCTTGACGAAGGCGAGAAGCAGGCCGCCCAACTCAAGGACGATTACGTCAGCGCCGAGCATCTGCTGCTGGCGTTCCTCGAGCGGCGCGACTGCCCGGCGGGAAGGGTCTTGCAGGAGCACGGCGTCAGTCGCGAAGGGCTGCTGGCGGCGCTGAAGGAAGTGCGCGGCGGACAGCGCGTGACCGATGAAAACCCCGAGGACAAGTACCAGGCACTGGAGCGCTATGCCCGCGACCTGGTGGAATCGGCCCGGCGCGGCAAGCTCGATCCCGTCATCGGGCGCGACCGCGAGATCCGCAAGGTCATACAGGTGCTGGGCCGCCGCACCAAGAACAACCCGGTGCTGGTGGGCGAGCCGGGTGTGGGCAAGACGGCCATAGTCGAAGGCCTTGCCCAGCGCATAGTCAACGGCGACGTGCCGATGGGACTGAAGAACAGGCGCGTGCTCGCCCTCGACATGGGGGCCCTGATCGCCGGCGCCAAGTACCGCGGCGAGTTCGAGGACCGGCTCAAGGCCGTGCTGCGGGAGATCGAGTCCGAAGGCGACGTCATCCTCTTCATTGACGAGCTTCACACGGTGGTCGGGGCCGGCGCGGCGGAAGGCGCCGTGGACGCCTCCAACCTGCTGAAGCCCGCCCTCGCCCGCGGCGAGCTGCACTGCGTCGGGGCTACCACGATGGACGAGTACCGGAAGTACATCGAGGCCGACGGCGCCCTGGAGCGGCGCTTCCAGCCCGTCCAGGTCGCAGAGCCGACCGTTGAGGACACCATCGCCATCCTGCGCGGCCTGAAGGAGAGATACCAGGTTCACCACGGCGTGCGCATTACCGACAGCGGCCTCGTGGCCGCCGCCACCTTGAGCCACCGCTACATAGCGGACCGGTACCTGCCGGACAAGGCCATTGACCTGGTGGACGAGGCCGCCTCCAAGCTGCGCATGGAGATAGACAGCGTGCCGACGGAGCTGGACCGCGTGCTGCGCCGGATAACGCGGCTTCAGGTCGAATTGGAGGGCCTCAAGAAGGAGGACGGGCCGGCAGCCGAGGAGCAGACCCGTCAGGTGGAGACGCAGTTGAGCGACCTGCGGGAACAGGAGCGGGCTCTGCGCGCCCAATGGGAGAACGAGAAGGAGATCATCGCCCGCATCCGCGAGATCAACCAGCAGATCGAAGGGGCACACGTCGAGGAGGAATCGGCCGAACGCAGCGGCGACCTGCAGCGCGTCGGCGAGATCCGCTACGGCGCCCTGCCGGAGCTTCACACAGAACTGGAGAAGCAGCAGGAGCGCCTGGCCGAAGTCCAACGCGAGCAGCAGCTCCTCAAAGAGGAGGTGGACAGCGAGGACATCGCTGAGATCGTCTCGCACTGGACGGGCATCCCGGTCCAGCGCATGCTCGAGGCCGAGCGCGAGAAGCTGCTGCACATGGAAGAGGAGTTGCACGGGCGCGTGGTCGGCCAGGACGAGGCCATCCGAGCGGTCGCCAACACCGTGCGCCGCGCTCGCGCCGGCCTTCAGGACCCGAACCGGCCCCTCGGGTCTTTCATCTTCCTGGGGCCGACCGGAGTCGGCAAGACCGAGCTGTGCAAGGCCCTGGCCGAGTTCCTGTTCGGCGACGAGAACGCGCTGGTCCGCTTCGACATGAGCGAGTTCATGGAGCAACACTCGGTAGCCAGGTTGATCGGGGCGCCCCCCGGATACATCGGGCACGAGGAGGGCGGCCGCCTGACCGAAGCCGTGCGGCGCCGCCCCTACAGCGTCGTGCTGTTCGATGAGATAGAGAAGGCGCACCGCGAGGTGCTCAACGCCCTACTCCAGGTGCTCGACGACGGGCGCATGACCGACGGCAAAGGGCGCACCGTGGACTTCAAGAAC
>JAUVVP010000169.1 GCA_030604585.1 Planctomycetota bacterium
GCCCTGGAAGAGGGGGAACGACAGCGTGAACAGCAGGCGGGTGAATCCCTGAACGGGACGTACGAAGGGGCTCTCCTCGGTTTCGTCCACAAAGACCCCGGTGACCACCATGTGGGAGGCGGTGGAGCCCACCCGCGCGCCCCGGGCCCGTTGGTTGTGTTCCTTTTCGGCGCGGGCGGCGCGGATCTTCTCCCAGTACGGCTTCAGCAGCGGGGAGTTCCACTCGGCCAGCAGCACCAGGTCCATGAGGTCCAGTTTGTGGGGCAGCTCCAGCAGTAGTCGCAGGCTCTGCTCGCGGGCGAAGATGTCCGTCAACAGGTAAGTGTGTCGCGTCCCGTCGTCCCAGGAGAAGAGCATGTTCTTCAGCTCCTGCCCCGACGCGCGGCGGCATCCCAGGCCGTCCAGGCCGCAGATGAAGAACTCGCTCACCCCGCCCAGTTCCGAGACGTAGAGGCATTCCTCGTTGCCGGGCAGGACCACGGGGAAGTACGAGCTTCTCTGCGTGTCGTCCGTCAGCAGCCGCACGAAGTCGCCGTTGGCATCCATCAGGGCCACGTTCTGCGGGCCGAGCCGGCGGGTGACGAACACCACCCAATGGCCGTCGGGACTGAAGGTGGGCTGAACGTCGTCCCAGCTATTGTGCGTGAGCTGGCGCAGTTCCAGCAGCGTGGTCCCGCCCCCCTCGGGGTCCGTTGCCAGACGCGCCTTGAAGACCTCATAATCCTTGTCGGCACAGAAGGGGAAGAGGCTGCCTTCCTTGGCCGTGAAGACCACGTCAAACGCCTGGCCGGGCCGCTCCCAGGGCTCCACGGGGCGTGCGGACAGGCTGTCCAGGCGCAAGCTCAGCCGGCCGATGTTTCCCTCATGCCAGTTCCACAGGTTGATGTCGGCCCCGTGCGCTTCCACCGAGACGGCGATGAGGGCATCACCTGCAAGCCGAAGTTCGGCAAGTTCCGCCTGCGTGAGCTCTTTCAGTTCGCGGGTCGCACGCTCGTAGGCGTAGACGGGCGGGGCTCCCTGTCCTTCCTTGGCGGGATGTGCCAGTTCCAGGAGCCGTTGTGCATCCACTGCGGAGTATAGAAAAGCCCGGTCAGCTTCGTCTATGCTCACCCGCACGTCGTCGGCATCCTTAGCCGTCCCGGGACTCAAGGCCCGGCAGCCGAGCAGAATGGCCGCACAGAAGGCGGCCGTCAGGAGCATGATCCTACGCATTGCGGGTCTCCCTTTCCCAGGTTTCGGCGCTCACAACGGTTCCGGCCCGGTTCTCCAGCGCCCAGACGAGCATCTGATGGACGTAATCGAGGAAATCGTTGCCCCGCTCGTGCGTCGGCAGCAGCTCTCCCACTGCTACGGTGCTGGAGATCGGCTCCTCGATGCTCACCGATTGAAACTCCGAAACCACGCTCTGGAGTCTCTCTGCCACGGTCACGGCGGACGGGAGCGGCGTCTCGGGCAGCAGGATGGCGGCCCAGCCGTCGCTTGCCGCGCTGACCACGTCCAGGTCGCGCAGGGCCCCGGCGATCTGTTCGAAGACCTCGTTCTGGACGCGGGCCTTATCCACGTTGTCTTTCACGTCCGGACTTGCATCCAGGCCGTGAACGTCCAGCAGGATCATCGAGAGCGAGGAGTCGTAGCGCCGGGCCCGGTATATCTCGCGGTCTATCTCAAAGATGAGGAAATCGCGCCGGAAGGTCCGCGAACTGTCCTCCAGAAGGACGGACTTGATGTCGAGTCCGTGAACGCGGCCGCACTCGACGGCGCGGCTCGCCTTGGGGTTCGGCACGTACTCGTAGACCCACTGGGGCGTGGCCTCTTCGGCTTTGGCCGTGTTGTTGCAGCGGAAGCAGTGAATCTGAACCGTCGAGTCGTTGAACGCATAGCCGCAGCCGCTGCACACATAGGTGTTGGCCGGCCGTTCATAGTCCAGGCCCATGTGGCGCAGTTGCTCATCGCACTTGGGGCAGATCAGGTCCATGCCCCGCTTGAACTCGGACCACGGTCCCACGTAGGCGCAGGCAAAATGGTGGAGGACTTTCTCGATATCAATGTCAACGCTGCGACAGCGAGGGCAGACCTCGACAAAGTTCAGCGTGTGCCAGCCGCAGCTCGGGCAGACGTGGACCTTGTCGGCCAGCCGCCGGTCCAGCAGGCCCTCGGTTACCAGGTCCTCCAGTAGCTCAACGGCCTCGTGGCTGGCCAGGCTGAAGAAGTCTTCCACCAGCGGGTAGGAGTAGGCGAAAGGGGAGTGCGCGCTGTATTCACAGCGTACCGCCGGTATACGCTGCTCAAGCAGCTTGGCCAGGAACCGCACGATCTCCTGCTCGCTTCTCTCTTCGATATAGCGTCCCATCTGGGCGCGTGCCTCCTTCTGCGTTCAATGCGTTCAAACGGGGCCGAGGAGTCGAATGGCTGCCGAAGCGCTGCGTGCCCGCTCAGCTTCGGCGCTTACCGGTCGGGTGCTCCGCCTTGCCGGATCAGGATCGGCGACTTGCCCGGCCGGGCGCCGGAGCCCCGTTGCTCCGCTGGGTCAAGTGCGTGGATGTGCACCAGTGAGCGTTATGGCAGGGCGATATCGGATCGACCCGCTTCCTCCCCGTACCGTAGTGATGACCGCGGTTGCCCCGGTCTTTCCGCTCCGCGAGAGACGCCGCCACGCATCCGTGCATTCGCCGCGCCAAAGATCGCCCCGCGCAAGCGCCGCCGTACACAATGATCTCCGACCCCCCCGATGAGACAAGTATACTTCTGCTACACGCAATGTCAACCGCCCAGAACGCAAAAAGCGCGCCACATCAGAGCCCGGCGAAAGACGCCGCCACCACCGCGAAGCCGGGCGGCGCGATCGCCGATTCCGGCACCTGCGTCCGCCCCCCTAATCCCCCTCTGGGGACTGAAGGATGAGTCGTCCCCATTGAGTCGCGTTGCCGGTGGGCGCCCACGAGTGGAGCTCGCTGAAAAGGTCCCCGTCGTTGTCCCATGCCCCGATGTTGAAGCGGACCTCCCCGGACGGCGGGACGGGATCGCTCAGCAACACGTCCCACGGCACGAGGCCCTCGCAGCGCCAGCCCTTGCCGCCTTCCAGGACCCGGCCCACGACGTGGACGCCCTCGGCTTCGGCGCCGATGGCCCTCTTCGGGTCCCAATAGGCCCGCACGGCCTGTCCCGCGCCGGTCGGACCGAAGGGGAAGATCACCACCACGGGGGGGACCGTCAGGTCGCCTGCTGCGTTATCCCCGGGCCCGGGCAGCGCGCCGAGGAACACCGCGTCACTCAGGATGCGCTCGCCGTGGAAGTCAGACACGAACGCGTCCGCGGACTCGGCGTAGAAGTATATGCCCGCCAGCGTCGGGATAACGCGAAAGACCGGTCCCGACTCACCTGTCTCGAAGGGACCGGCCTGCCAGACGGCCGTGGTCAGCACCGGCGCGGCCCGCCACGCCCGTTCGGCGGCACGGGCATCCAGAGCGATGGACGCCTTGCTCAACGGGGCGACAGCCTCTCTGTCGAGCGGGACGCGGCGCCGGAGAACGATCGGCACGCTGCGTCCTCTGCCGTCCACGTAGGTGTACTGCACTTCGACCTCCGGCACCACCAGCTCCTCGGAAGAGACCGGCTCCGAGCGGACCCCGAGGTAGGCGTACTGCCGCCCGCCCGCACCGATAAGGAGGCTCCTGGCGGGAGGTCGGAATGCCCACCGCCCGCCCCGAGCGATGCCGCGCACTGTAACCCGCATGGGCCGGTCCAGCGGATTGGTCACGATAACCGCCACTCGGCCGTCCACCGGCCGCAGTTCGGGGCTCCGGATGGCGGCGGCAACGCCGGTCTCCTCCCGCGACAGGAAGCGGAGCCGCTCCATGTTCTTGAAGTCATCGTTCTGTATGTAGTCGTCGGGCAGGATGTGGCCCGGCTTGACCAGGGCCAGGCGGTATGCGTCCGGTTCGACGCGCAGCAGGCAGTAGTGTTCCAGCCCGCCCGCCAGCTCAGGCGAGAAGATCTGTCCGCCGGTCACGCCGAGGACGTAGTACTGGATCCCGTCCCGCTGCTGCGACTTGTAGTAATGGTGGAAGTGACCTGCGATAACGGCCCGGACGGGATGCTCACGAAGCATCGCGTGGACGGCGTCCCATCCTGCGTCAGGATACTCCCAGAGCGGCTTGTGCATGAGGACGAATACGTGCCGGGCCGCCGTCCCCGACAGGTCTTCCCTCAGCCAATCGAGTTGGCGGCGGCCCATGCGGGGAGCAGACCGGAGGCTCTCCTCCGTATAGAGACAGATGAAATGCGCGCCCCGATGGTCGAACGAGTAGTAAAGCGGCCCGAAGTGGCGCTGGTGCAGTTCCTCGCCGCGGTGGTCCTCCGGGTTGTCGGTCCCGGTGATCACGTCATGGTTGCCGGCCAGAGGGAAGAGGGGGACCTCCAACTTGTCGAGGACCGCCTTCACGCGCTCGATATCCTCTTCCCAGCGGTCGAGGTCCCGGAGATAGCCGGGCACCAGGTCGCCGATGTGCACGACGAAGGCGGGCCTGATCAGGTTGATCTCGGCGACCGCCTGCTCCAGCACGGCCAGCCCCGATTCGGCCCCGGCGGTCCGGTCCGCCAGGATGGCGACGGTAAACCCATCGGCCGGGGCGGGGTCGGAGAGCTGGGCCGCCGTGTCGGTACCCGGGTTGAACCGCGCCAGGCCCGTCCGCGCCAGCAGCAGAAGTGCCAGGGCCGCCACGAGAAAGCAGAGCTCTGCTGATCGCTTCATTCCGGGACGCCTCGACTGCTGGTGCTCTCAAGTATGAAGTACATTGTGGCCTCCTGCAAGTGCCTTGCTCTACGCTCAAACGGCTTTGCTTTCGGCGAGGGATGACAACTGTCGTTGCTCCTGCTCGTCCCTATCGTGGTCCTCATTCGCGCCGTCGAACGCGACGCCGTGGCGGCGATCACGAGGGCGGGCCATTCCTGACCACAAAGAAGCGCCCCGCCGGGGAAGGGCCCCGGGGGGCGCAGAACGGTCAGGCGTTTGCTGTCGGGCCGATGATCAGCCGAGGAATCCGCCGTACTGGGCGATCAGGGGTGCGAAGACCAGCGAGACCACGGCCATCAGCTTGATCAGGATGTTCATGGATGGCCCGGAGGTGTCTTTGAACGGGTCGCCGACCGTGTCGCCCACCACGGCCGCTTTGTGGGCCTCGGAGCCTTTGCCGCCCAGGTTGCCCTCCTCGATCCACTTCTTGGCGTTGTCCCAGGCGCCCCCGCCGTTGGCCATCGAGACGCCCAGAAGGACGCCGGTGGCCGTGGCGCCGGCCAGGAACCCGCCCAGCGCCTCCTTGCCGATCAGCAGGCCGATGGCCAGGGGGGCAGCGAGCGCCAGGATGCCCGGCAGTATCATCTCCTTCAGAGCGCCTCTGGTCACAATGTCAATGCAGCTCTCCACGTCCGGCTCGGCCTCGCCTTCCAACAGGCCCGTTATCTCGCGGAACTGGCGCCGGATCTCCTCCACCATGCGGCTGGCGGTGCGCCCGACGGCCTCCATCGTCAGGGCGGCGATCAGGAAGGGCATCATGGCGCCCAGCAGCAGGCCGATGACAACATCGGCTTCCGTTAGATTGATGGCTTCCAGGCCGACGGCCTTCTGGTAGGCCGAGAACAGCGCCAGCGCCGTCAAGGCCGCGGAGCCGATGGCGAAGCCCTTGCCGATGGCGGCCGTCGTATTGCCC
>JAUVVP010000204.1 GCA_030604585.1 Planctomycetota bacterium
CTTCAACTGGATGCCGTCCTTGGCGACGGCGGACACCGTGTCGCGCCCCTTCGCAGGGTCGGGGCAGTCAATGACCCTGGGGTCAACGCTGGTCCGCACGGCCTCCCGCACGTCGCGCCCGGCCAGGTCAATGGCGCAAGCCTGGTTGAAGGTTAGTGGGATGTCGGCCTTGCTGGCCGCTATCAGGGCGCTCACCACGTTGGGCACGTTGCCGCGCGCCAGGTAATGCGTCTCCAGCTCGACTGCACCCAAGGGCAGGCCGGCCTTGACGGTCATGATGCGGCTGTCCACGATGACCGACGGCCGCACGCCACGCAGTTTCATGCCGATGATCTCCAGTATCCCCACGTGAGCGTGCGCCAGCAACGCCTTGATGTACAGGAACCCATAGCTGAAGAAGAACAGCAACAGGGCGATAATGACGACCACGAGGACCAGAACCAGAACCACCAGCAACGTCTGCCCCACCTCTTGCGCCATTACGGGATACATTGGCCTCCACTCCTTTCCGAAGGTTACTCGAAACTCGCCCGCTTTCCCGCGGGCCTGTTCACGTCTTCACTGAGCGCACGCGCCGGCCCGCCACTCGGGCCGCCGGAAGCGGGCCGGCCCTCATCCTGCGGAACGCCTCACACCTCCTTCACGACCACGCGGTTGCCGGAGACTTCAATGACCTTGACGCGCACGCCCCTGTCGAGCATCTCGCCCCGCGTGACCACGTCGTATCGTCTATCGTTCAACCGGGCAATGCCGCTCGGCCTCAGCAGGCTCATCGTCACGCCCTCCAGGCCGACCAGGTCCTCCCCTATGGTCGTCGAGGGACGGAAGCCGCTCTCCTCCCCTTTGAGGGCGAAAAACTTGCCGATCACGCCCTTCCACAACATGAAGAAGACCGGCACGAAGGCGATGGTGCAAACGATGAGCACGGCGGCCGTCTTGGTGTAGCCCTGCACAAGAGCGTAGCCTATGCTGCCGAGGACCGCCAGGAAACCGATCATGCCCATCACCGCGCCCGGTATGAACAGCTCGATGAACATGGCCAGCAGCCCGCAGAGGAAGATGACGATTATGACGCCCAGTTCCGACATCGCTCTCTCCGGCGCCGCAGGTCCCGGCGCGTTCAGGCCTCGCGGTAGGGGCCCACCACCACTCTGTTGCCGCGTATCTCCACAATCTGCACCCGCGCGCCCTTCTCGATGAAGCCGCCCTCCGTGACCACGTCCAGGAGCCTGTCACCGAACTCGGCCCTGCCGGCGGGACGCAGGGCGGTGAGGGCGACGCCCACTTCGCCCGCCATCTGGGACAGTCCGGGGATGCGCAACTCGCCCAACTCGCCGGCGTGCGCCGCCGCCAGGTCACGGCCGTGCACGATCCGGCTCAGCAGGGGCAGAGAAGGCAGGTAGCGGGCAAAGACCGCAATCAATATGCCCGCTGCCGCGAACGAGCCCGTCACCTTCAGCAGGTTCATCTCGAAGGCATACGTCTGCCCGGGCGAGGCCGGCAGGCCGAACTGTTGAAAGGCAAGCACCAGGCTGATGAAGACAAGGACGATGCCCGAGATGCCGACCACGCCGAAGCCGGGCGTGATGAACACCTCCACCAGCAGCAGGAGCAGCCCTCCCACGAACAACACCAGCTCCAACAGATGGACGTAATGGAGCGTCCACTTCACCAGGAAGAAGGCCACGAAACAGCCGATGCCCAGAATGCCCGGCAGCCCGAACCCCGGATGGCTCAGTTCGATGAACAGCAGCACGAACCCGGCGACGATGAACAGCGGGCTGAATGCGTCCAGGAAGGTGAGGAGACGCTCTGAACGGGACAGGTAGAGCCGCCGGACCTTGGTCGAGTCGAGCTCCAGCACGTCGTACAGTTCCTGGATGTTCTTGACCGTCTGCCTGGCGAAACCGTACTCGACGGCGCGCTGGGCATCCATTGTGAGCAAGTGGCCGGCCGGCACGATGAACTTCTCGCTGACTATCTTGGCCGCCTCCTCGTCCGTCATCGCCTCGCGCTGAGCGCCCGTGATGTAGGTGTAGGTGCCCTCCGGCTCGTCCTGCATCTGCACGCGCCAGACCTCCACCTCCTTGGTCACCATGGCCTGCACCAGGGCCTCGGGGTAGCCGTGCGCGCGCGCATACCTGGCCATGCTCTCCCGCAGCACCGTCTGGAACTTCTCCCCCACGATCTGGCCCCCGGGCCCTATGGGCGCCACATCCCCCATGGTGCCCAGGCGGTCGTCTATGTAGATCTCCTTGCAGGCCAGCGCCACCATCGTGCCGCCGCTGAGCGCGTCGTCGTTGATGTAGGCGATCGTGGTCAGCTCGTCCCGTTCGAATATGTAGTCCGCCAGCTCCCTGGAATCCTGGATGGTGCCGCCGGGCGTGTCCAACTCCAGAATGATGGTACCCACGCCTTGCTGCTGGGCATACTCGAACTTCCGCTGGACGGCCTTCGAGTAGGCCTGGGTGATCATGCCGTCTATCTTGATGATGTAGGCGTCCGGCGGCTCCTGAGCGCGGGCCGGCGCGCAGGCTGCCAGCAGCAGCAGCACGGCCAGGCCGACCATGCCCCGCCCTTGCACCGAACCCATGTGCTTCTCAGTTGCCACTTCAGCGTCTCCACAGGGCCGCCGGGCGCAACCCCAGAGGGGCGCACCGCTGCCCCTCGATGCCCGTAAGGGGCTTGCGGCGATTATACACCGCTCAGGCAGGACTAACAAGCCCAACGCCGTGCCCGTCCCTGCCGGCCGGCCTCAGAGCGCGTGGAACTTGTCCAGCACCTCACCGGTCAGGCGGGGGGTGGCCCCCCGGCAACCCGCAACGTGGGCCCCGAGGAGGTTGCCCGCGTCGGCAACGGCTTCCAGCGAGCCGCCGTCGAGGTGCTTGACCACGAGGCCCGCCGTGAAAGCGTCGCCGGAGCCGACGGTGTCCACCACCTGCGTCGGCGGCACGGGGCGGCTGACCGCTTCCTCCACGGTCAGGAGGCGGCACCCCTGTGGCCCGAGGGTGATGCAGGCCAGATCGAGCCCATAGTCCGCCATCAGGCCCCGCATGAAAGCGTCGTCGCCGTCCCGGCAGCCCGGCCGCAGCAGCTCGCGCAGTTGCCTCACCTCCCGCTCGTTCAGCTTGAGCACGGTAGCGGCGGCCAGGGACTCGGTGACCACCTGATGGGAATAGAAATGCTGGCGGAAGTTGATGTCGCAGACCCTTAGCGCATCCCCGGCCTCGGCAAGCACGCGCTGGATGGTGCGCCGGCTCTGCGGGCTGCGCTGGCCCAGCGTGCCGAAGCAGACGGCGTGCGAGCCGCCGGCCAACGCCAGCCACGCTTCATCGGCCTCCATGTAGTCCCAGGCGACATCCTCAACGATGGTGAAGTCCGGCGTGCCGGTCTCGTCCAGCTTCACGATGACGGTGCCGGTGGGATGTTCGGGGTCGCGCTGGACGTAATCGGTCGGCATGCCCAGGTCCGCAATGGTGCCGAGGATCTCGTCGCCGAGCCGGTCCTCGCCCGCCCGGCTCAGGGGCACGCCCCGGTGGCCGAGGCCGGTGGCGTGAAAGGCGCAGTTACACGGCGCGCCACCGAGCGCCTTGCCGTCCTCGAACAGGTCCCACAGCATCTCCCCCAGGCCGATGATGGTGTACGGCTCGGCCACGATCAGCCCTCGCTGCGTTAGAGAACTCAGCCCGGACGGGATGCCCGCCGGGCCCGGTGCAGCCGCCTGGCTCAGAGTTCGGCCGGGATCGCCTTCTCAATCAGGTCGAGCGCGCGGAGCCGGTCCAGGGTCGCCTCGTCGCACGCCGTGTCCAGGTTGAGGGCGAGCAGGGCCTTGCCGCCCGCCTCCTGTCGGCCGAATCCCATCCGGGCGATGTTCACCCCGGCATCACCCAGCATGGCGCCGACTGTGCCGATCAGGCCAGGCACGTCGCTGCCGAAGACTGCCAGGACGTGGCCCTTGGGTATGATTTCCACATAGAAGCCGGCGATGCACACGATGCGCGGGTGGTGCGGGCCGAAGAGCGTCCCCCCCACCTCAACCGTCCCCTCATCGGCGACCAGCTTGACTTCGATCAAGTCCGTGAAGCCTGCCACCAGCCCGACCGTTGAACTGCCGGTGATGCGGATGCCGCGGTCCCGGGCCAGGTGAGGGGCGCTGACGATATTCACGCTCGCGTCCAGGCTGCTCTGCATGACGCCCATGGCCCCGTAGTTCACTATGGGCTCGATGTTCTCGCGAGCCACCTGGCCGGTGCAGGCGATCTCGATCGCCTGGGGCCGGCCGGGGGTCAACTGCGCCACGAGCTTGCCGAGCTGGGCCGCCAGGTCGCAGTAGGGCCGGATGGCCTTCATCTCCTCCGGCGGCAGCTCGCTGACGTTGAGCGCGTTGGGGAAATGCCTGCGCTCCAGGGCCTCACTGAGCTGCCGGGCGGCTTGCGTGGCCACGGCAAGCTGGGCCTCTTCAGTGGATGCCCCCAGATGCGGGGTGGCAAGCACCCTGTCGTGGCGCGTGAACTCGTAGCTGTCCGGCGGCTCCTTCGCGTAGACGTCGAAGGCCGCCCCGCCCAGCCTGCCGGCCTCCACTGCCGCCACCACGGCATCCTGATCCACCACGGAGCCGCGCGAGCAGTTGACGATGCACGTGTTCTGCTTCATCAAGGCTATCTGCTCGGCGCCGATCATGCCTCTGCTCTGTTCGTTCTCCGGCACGTGGATGGTCAGGTAGTCGCAGTCCTCCAGCAGGTCCTCGAGGTCGTCCAGAAGCGCCGCGCCGACTTTCGCGGCCGCCTCACGGCCGATGAAGGGATCGTAGGTGCGCACGGTCATGCCGAAGGCAGCGGCACGCCTGGCCACTTCCTGTCCCACGCGACCCAGCCCGATGACACCGAGAACGCTGCCGGCCAGTTGCGAGCCGACGAACCTCTGCTTCTCCCAGCGCCCCTCGCGCATCGAGACGTAGGCGGGACCGATGTTCCGCGCCACGCCCAGCATCAGCGTGAAGGCATGTTCGGCCGTGCTGATCGTGTTGGCCCCGGGCGTGTTCATCACCACGACCCCCTTGCGGGAAGCGGCCTCCACGTCAACGTTGTCCACCCCGACCCCGGCCCGGCAGATCGCCTCGAGCCTCTCGGCGCCATCGAGAACGCCATCAGTAAGCCTGGCACCGGAGCGGCAGAACACCCCGCTGGCATCCCGGATGGCCTCGCGCAACTCGTCCACGGACAGACCCGGCCGGTAGTC
>JAUVVP010000176.1 GCA_030604585.1 Planctomycetota bacterium
AGCCTGTTGCGGATCCGGTGGCGCACCCTCGGGTGGCGTTGCGCCGCTGAACAGGCGGTCTGAACGGGAGAACAAACACAATGAACCTCAGGAAGCACTGCCCCACTCTGGCTACTTTGGGCAATGCAGCGGCCGGAGTTGCGGCCTGCGGGTTTGCCGTCTCGGGCGACCCGGTGTTGGCAGCGCTGATGATCCTGGCCGCGGTGCTGATGGACGCACTGGACGGCGTTCTGGCACGCTCGTTTGGCGCGACCAGCGAGTTCGGGGCGGAACTCGACTCGCTGGCGGACGTCATATCGTTCGGCGTGGCGCCGGCGGTCGTGGTCGGCTCGCTCATCCCGGAGGGGTTCGGCCACATCGGGTGGGCAATGGCCGTCGGCTACGTTCTGTGCGCGGTGTGGCGCCTGGGGCGGTTCAATGCCGAGCGGAAGGGGGAAGGGGGCCAGCATATGGAGTTCGCCGGGCTGCCTTCAACGGGCTCGGGCGCGGCTGCGGCCACGGCGGTGCTGCTTCACGTGCGTCTGTCCGGCCTGTTTCAGGCGCACATGCTCCTGCCTTGCGTCCTGGTCCTGCTGGGAGCCCTGATGGTCAGCCGGATCCCTTACAGGCACGTCGGCGTTATACTCTCGCGGGTGAATCCCGCCGTGGCGGTCGTCACTGCCGCGCTGTTCGTCGCCGGCTCGGTGTATTGGGAGTACGAGTACCTGTTCGCTGCTCTGATGTGGACTTACACCCTGTCGGGTCCGCTGGCGGTGGCCAGGGAGAAGATCCGCGCCGTTCGCCACGCCTGACCCGCCATCCCCCCACGAGTCGGGGTCCCTGCGCCGCTACTGAGTTCCGCCTGATGCTCCGGCGGCCGGGGCAGACATCTTGAACGCGATGGCGTCCTGGAAGGTCGGCAGCGGACCGGGACGGCCCCCTCAAGGCCGGCCGATACCCAGCATGTCGCCGCAAAACCCCCGGTTGTCCAACGTCCGGCCGGCCTGCACGGCCCCTTGACCCGGCGCGGCGGCCCCCATACAGTATTCGCCGAGCGTGCAGCACGAGACCATCTACCGCCCCATGCAGGCGCCCTCGGGCCCGAGGAGACGTGCCGTGAAGCGGACCACAATAGTCGTGATTGCGGCCCTCATCCTGCTCGCCCCGCAGGCCGATGTCAATGCGGAGACGCGCTTGCACCTGGCGACCCAGTACGACTGGGAAGAGAAGCTGGGCTTCTACCTGAGCTTCGAGGGAGCGACCCTCGCGGAACTGCCCCTGATCCTGGGCGTGGCCGACGGCGAGAATTGGCGGTTCGACAGATACCAGCCGGGGTTCGTGCCCGATACTCAGTACAGGATAAGGGCCGTCATCTCGCCCGAGCAGTCCGAACTCCTCCTGGACGACATCCCGGTGGCGGGCAGCGCCGGCGCGTGGCGGCGCGGCGACGGACCGGTGGCAGTCTACCACCGCCCTGCCTGGGCATCCGACCCGGGCGACTGGCTGGCCGTTGTGCACACCATTTCCGTTTTCGTGACGCGGGAGGACGAGGAAGTCGAACGCCAGGTTTTCGATTTCCCGGACGCCGGGAGCCGCACCCCGCTGCGCCTCTTTGAGTACCCTCCGCCCGCCTCCGCACGGATGGACATCAGGTCGGGGGACACGGTGACCCTTGACGTGGTCCTGGAGTTCGCCGAAGCGGACCTGAACCGTTGGGCGCCGTTCATTGACCGCTACGGCCAGTGCCGTTACGCCGAGTGGCCCGGGAAGGTGCGCAGCGACCAGGAACTCCTCGCCGACGTGGCCGCCGAGGACGCTGAACTCGCGAAGATGCAGCCGTCCCCCGACTACGACCGGTACGGCGGTTACCTGAAGGCCGGCCGGCGCTCGGAGGCGACGGGTTTCTTCCGTGTCGAACGGCGCGGCGACTACTGGTGGCTCATCTCACCCGAGGGCAATCCCTGCTTCTACACGGGCGTCACGGGGATCCCGGGCGCGATGTGGCCCGCCACGCCGGTCAGCGAGCGCGAGTACCTGTTCGAATGGCTGCCGCCTCGGGAAGGCGCGTGGGCGGGCTGCTGGGGGCAGAACTACTGGGGGATGACGGACGGGACGGAGTTTGTCTGTTTCCGTTCCGCCAACCTGATGCGCAAGTACGGCCCGGATGACTGGCGCGAACGGGACGTGGAGCGCGTCGTGCGCAGGCTGAAGGCGTGGGCGTTCAGCGGCGCCGGCAAATGGGGCGGCGCGGAGGGCATGCCGACGGTGCCCGTACTGCACCGCTGGGGCGTCCCGGGGCTCGTCAGGCATCCCGACGTGTTCGACCCGGAGGTGCGGGAGCAGTTCCGACGGGTGCTCGAAGGGCAGGTCGGTCCACGCAAGGACGATCCCATGGTGCTCGGTTGGACCCTCGGCAACGAGTACGACGAGATCGTCACGACCGACGAGGTGAAGGAAGTCCTGACCAAGCCCGCTGAGACGCCCGCCAAACGGGCACTCCTCGACTACGCCGTTGACGAGCTGTACGAGGGCTCCCTGGCGGACCTGGCGACCGCCTGGGAAGTGGAGGCCGGTGACCGCGAGGCGCTCTACGGGCTGAAGCCGTCGCCCCCCGACGAGGACGTCGAGAAACTGCGCCTCCACTACGCGGACCGCTACTACGATTTCATCTACCGCACGGTCAAGGCCGCCGACCCCAACCACCTCTACATGGGGTTCTCGATCGTTCCGGGATGGTGGGTCAACGAGGACGACTGGCGCATCAGCGCGCCGTACTGCGACGTGATCTGCCTGGACCGCTACAGCGAGGACTACGAATACGCGGCGCTCGCCCGGCTCAAGGCGGAATCCGACAAGCCGGTCTTCATTGGCGAGTTCAGCTTCCCGCAGTTCTACGATGGAGAGCGCGGGTTCGGCCGATACGGGGCCATATCGGTGAAGAACGAAGAGGAGGCGGCGCAGTCCTACGAACGCTGGGTGCGCGATGCCACGAGCGACCCTTACTGCGTGGGCATGACCTGGTTCACCTACCGTGACCAGCCCCTCACCGGCCGTGGCCCGGGCCGTGGCGACAGGCTCGTGATCGGCGAGCGCTTCGCCTTCGGCCTGGTGACGGAAACCGACCGACCCAAGTGGCCCCTCGTGAAGCGAAAGCGGGAGGTGAACCTAAAAGCCGTGCACTGGCGCCTGGAGGCTTCCACCACCGCCGAGTAGCGCAGGCGCCTTCCCGCCGAGGTCCAGTCGCCCGCCTTGAGCGAGAATCTATCCGTTGCGCAGGCGAACGAACAGATCCTTCGCGGCCCATCCGCCGCTCAGGATGACAAAAGGGAGAGGTGTCCCCGCAGCCGGGACCTCTGGCGACCGTCCGGGCCCCCGCGTTCACTTATGCGGAGCGGCGGCTGCCATTGCGCTGAGGAATGTACTCATATGGCCTTGCTTCCAGGCCGCAGAGGACGGATACTCCACCGACATGACACAGTACTATGTCTACATTATGACGAACAACTCCGGGACGCTTTACACTGGCGTGACCAATGACCTGGTCCGTCGGGTCTACGAACACAAGCACAAGCTCGTGCCAGGCTTCACCAGGAGATACAACATCTCGCGGCTCGTCTATTTCGAATCAACATCGGATGTGCAGGCGGCCCTGACCCGGGAGAAGCAGATCAAGGGATGGGTCAGGGCCAAGAAACTTGCTGTGATCGAGTCGGTTAATCCCATGGGACGCGACCTGAGCGAAGGCTGGTACGAAGGAGCGGCCGCGTCGCCAGGGCGATAGGCCCGGGAGCCGCCTTTGTCATTCCGAGGCGTGGCCCCTTTGGCGCCGAGGAATCTATCTGTTGGGTACGGCCGATGGCCTCTCCAACGAACGGACAGGTCCCCGGCGGAGGCGCGTAGGCTCCGCAGCTCGTCGGCCGCCCAGGATGGCAGAATGAAGAGCCGTCGCTTGCAGCAGTCGGCCAGATCCGATGTCATGCCTTGGCGGGGCCCCGCCGAAGAATGCGCGCACCTTCAGCGCGTGAGTTCTCCGCCCGAACTAGAGAGGAGTGCCACGGGATGGCCGGAGGAACCCGTAGATCACGCACTCGCGTGCTCGTCGTCAATCCAACGGCGAGGTTCGACCTGTCTCCCTATCTGTACATGCAGTTCATGGAGCCGCTGGGGACAACGGACGGCTCCGTGGAGGCGGGGTGGGACTTCGTGCACGACCGCTGGAGGGAGGACCTGGTCCGCGTCACGCGAGAGCTGGCGCCGCCGCTTATCCGCTGGGGAGGCTGCTTCACCTCTTACTATCGCTGGAGGGAAGGGGTCGGCCCGCGGACACGGAGGAAGCCGATCCTGAATCTGTGCTGGGGCGGCGTCGAGACCAACCAGGTCGGCACGCACGAGTTCGCGGACTTCTGCCGGCAAGTGGGCGCCGAGCCGCTGATCGGCATCAACTTCGAGTCCGACGGCAGGCGGGGATGGGCCCGCCACCCCAAGGCCGGCCTAAGGTCGGCCGGCCCGAAAGAAGCGGCCCAATGGGTGGACTACTGCAACAACCCGTCCAACGCCGCAAGGAAAAAGAACGGCGCCAGGAAGCCCCTTAGCGTGCGCCTATGGCAGGTCGGCAACGAGACTTCGTATGACCCGAACGGCTACGACTGCGAAACCGCTGCCAGGCGCACGCTCGCCTTCGCCCGGGCGATGCGCAAGGCCGACCCCGACATCCACCTGATCGGCTGGGGCGACTCGGGCTGGGCCGGCAGGATGATGGAGGTGGCCGGCGAAGATCTGCAATGCCTGGCATTCCATCACCACTTCGACTCGGGGCTGCCCGATAGCCCACTGAAGGGCGCCGAGTACCGCAAGGACCCCGAACTGACCTGGCGCCACCTGATGAACGCCTGCAAGTCCACCGAGGCGGCGATCCAGCGGATGCGCCAGGAGACCGCGGGCCATGACATCGCCCTCGCCATGACCGAGAGCCATTTCGGACTGCCCGGCCGGAACCGGTGCGAGGTGCTGTCGAGCTGGGCCGCCGGCGTCGCCAACGCGAGGGTATTGAACGTGCACGCGCGCAACGGCGACGTGCTCAAGATTGCCACCCTGGCCGACTTCTGCGGCACGCGGTGGATGAACAACGCCATCATGATCCCCACGCCCAAGGGCAGGGCCCAGGCCTACATGATGCCGGTTGCCCGCGTGATGGCCCTGTTCAGGAAGCACGCGGGCCGGAAGGCAATCGAGGTGACCGCCGTCCCCCATGGTCTGGACGTCACCGCAAGTCGGAGGGGCAGGCGGCTATTCCTGCACGTGATCAACACGAACCGGACGCGGTCGGTCCGCGCGAAGATCGAGGTGGAGGGCATGAGGATAGTCTCAGGCCGGGTTTTCCAAATCGTTGACGACCCAACGCGGGAGATTGACGGAACCGCCCCCGATCTGTTCGCCCCGACGGAGCGGGCCTTGCCCGCCGGCCGCAACTGGACCTTCCCCGCCGCATCGGTAAGTGCCGTCGAACTCCGCATCGAGGAGGCCGGCCGATGAAGCGCCTGACAAGAGATCGGCGGGTTCCTCTGGGCAGCCGATA
>JAUVVP010000285.1 GCA_030604585.1 Planctomycetota bacterium
AGACAGCCCTACCCAGGCGTCGGGCACGGAGTCGGGGCCGGCGTTGAAAACCTGAAGGCCGGCCGAACCGCCGAGGTTGGAGGAGACTGTCGGGCTCGGTCCCGTGGAGAGCACCAGGACAACGACCTCCTGCCCGCCCCGCCCGGGGACACCGTAGGAGCCTGACAGACGCATGCCGGGCCATTCCTGGCGCTTCAATAGCCGGCCCGTCTCGTCGTCGTAGAAGGTGAGCGTTACGCCGAAGATCATATCCCCGATGACCGGCACGTGCATCCAGCGCCTGGTCTGCCCGCTGCCCCGCACGGAGGTGACCACGCTGACGCTGCCGTTACAGTGCAGCACCGTCCGTATCGCCCTGTCGGGACCGGTGTTCTTGAACTCCAGCAGGAAGGGCATGGACGTGCCCGGGCGGGCCTCGTCCGTGAGCGGGAGGGAGACTTCGCAGTGCAGCTCATCCGTGATGGCGATGCCGCCGAGCGGCCCGGCCGCCTCGGCCGTCGCCGGCGCCAGGAGGAGCAGGACCAGCAGGGGGAGCGCAAGAGCCAGTCTGGTCATTGGCCGATTATCCTCCGTTCGTTCGCCTCGATCAGGCGCGCCGCCAGGCCGCGCCCGGTCTCGCCGTCCAGGCGGGCGGTGTGCTGCAGGATGATGCGGTGTCCGAGCACGGCCGGTCCCGCCGCTTTGACGTCCTCGAACCCGACGCCGGGCCGGCCGTCTATCAGGGCAAGGGCCTTCGCCACCTGCGCCAGCCAGATGGCCGCCCGGGGCGAGCCGCCGTAGCGCACCAGGCGTCCGACCTCCTCCGGGCCGCCCTCGGCGTCGGGATGGGTCAGGGCGACCAGGGACGATATGTGCTCGGCGATGGCCTGAGGCAGCAGGACCTCCTCCACCATGCCCTGGAGTCTCAGCACGGTGTCGTGGTCGAGTATCTCCGAAGGCAAGGTGGGCCGGCCGTCCTTCCTGGTGGTGATGATGTGCTTCAGCACGTCGCGGTCGGTGCCGGTCACGTCTATCTTGACGGCGAAGCGGTCCAGTTGGGCCTCCGGCAGGGGGTAGGTGCCCTCCAGTTCGATGGGGTTCTGGGTGGCCAGGACGCAGAAGGGCTCTTCCAGGCGCCTTGTCTTGCCGAGCTGGGTGACCTGGCGCTCGCTCATGGCCTCCAGCAGGGCGGACTGCGTCTTGGGGCTGGCGCGGTTGATCTCGTCAGCCAGCAGCAGGTTGGTGAAGACGGGCCCGGCATAGAACCTCATGCGCCGGCCGCCGGCGTGTTCCTCCAGTATGTAGCTGCCGGTGATGTCCGCCGGCAGCAGGTCGGGCGTGAACTGGACGCGGCTGAACTTCAGCCCCAGGGCCGCGGCGAACGACTTGGCCAGCACCGTCTTGCCCAGTCCCGGCAGGCCCTCCAGCAGGACGTGACCGCGGGCCAGCACGGCGGCAAAGACCAGCCTGACCAGGTCCGCCTTGCCCAGGATGACCGCGTTTATGGCATCCAGGACCGATTGGCAGCTTGCCGCCGCCCGCTCGGCGTCGGCCTTCGGCATTAACTCCGCTTCCTGCGCCATCTATCGGGCCTCCTCCTCGACCTGCTCTGCGAAGTAGCTCTTCATCACGTCGTTGTGCCGCGGCAGCAGCCTGCTGTGCCAGGTGATCCGTTCGTTGCCGGCGCCGAACCGAACGGCAGCGCCCGGGCCGTCGGCCTCCGCCCCTGCCGCCAGGTCGGCCTCATCGGGAGGGGCGAAGGAGAACCCGAGCGGCACCTGCGTCTCGCCCAGGTTGCCGCCGAAGGTCTTGCTTTCGAACTCGCCGAAGTCCGGGTCGGTGTCCCCCGCCCCGAGCAGCGGGGCCGGGCCGGGACCGCGGTCTATCCCCCCTCTGCCCGGCAGAAGGCCACCTGCGCCCACGCCCAGGCCTCGCAGCAGCCCGGCGCAGAAGCCGGCCTTGCCATCGCACTCGCCCTCGGCGGCCAGAAGCAGCGCGCGCAGCGCCTCCAGGTCCGATTCCGACAACTGGCCCTGCCCGAGCTTGCACGCCTTCAGCAGCCCCTCGATCTCTTCGGGGGAGAGCTGCGCCAGCCCCATCTGCTTGCACATCGCGGCCAGCTCCGCCGGGTCCATCATCTGGAGGGCCTGGGCGAACTGGCCCAGTTGCTCCGCCATCTGCCGCAACTCGTCGGCCGTCGGCTCGCGTGGCTGGTTCATCGCATTGCGCAGGGCGGCGAACCGGCTCTGCTCCTCCTTCAGACGCCGATGAGAGTCCAGCAACTGCCGCTTCAGGTCCGCCCGGAAGCCGTCCAGCGCCTGCCAGTCCTCGGCGCGCAGGCTCCTGCTCGTCTCCTGCCTCATCTCCTTCAGCACCTGCTCAACGCGCTCGAGGTAATGCTCTTCGGCCAACTCCTCTTCCCGGAGAGTGGCCACCAGGTCCTCCATGCGGTCCAGGGGTGTGACGGCCGGCGCCGCACGCAGCCGCCGTGGGCGCAGATCCGGCAACAGCAGCACCGCCACCAGGACCACCGCCGCGCCCGCCCACCGGAGGGACTGCCCCCACGGAAAGCCCACGGGCAGGGGCACGTCGGCCCGCCCCAGGGCGGCCGACCATTCCTCCCCCCGGGCCTCTTCCAGCGCCATAAAGGTGCCCCTGCTGCCGCTGCGCAGGTCCGCCAGGGCATCCGCCTGCCAGGGGGGGACCGCCCAGAGCCCGGGCCTGCTCAGCAGGTAGCCGGCCACCACCAGGAGCCAGACGGGCAGCAGCGCCAGGCCGTAGATCAACGGCGGCCAGAGCAGCTTCGAAAGGAACGCCGCCGTCAGCAAGGCCACGCCGCCGGGCGTGGCCAGGTGGGTCAAACGCGAGAAGAACCGCGCCGTGGAGCGCCGCCGCTGGTAGCGGCGGCTCGTGCGGCCCAGCCTTGCCAGGTCCGCCACAACGTTCGGCTCGGTGCGCCTGAGATGCGGTTCCATGCCATGATCACTCTACGCGGGATACGGCAGAGTTATTCGCCGCCCGGGCGCTCATGGAAAGGCACAACTTTTGCGAAAGGACCTTCCTCTCCTCATGGTACTGCAACCATGAGCTTTATCAAGAGGGAAAAACCGACGGGCGCCGCCCGACCGGCCCTCAGCGCGGCCGCCGCGTATCCCCCAGGATGTTTGTCTTGGGCCGCGTTTGGCCCTATAATACTCGGGGCAGTTCAGGAGGGCACGGGATGGCACAGAACGTCCCGACGAGGTTCGGCAAGTGCAAGGTCCAGCAACTCCTCGGCCGGGGGGCGACGGCGGTGGTGTACCTGGCCAAGCACGAGGGGCTGGACATGCCGGTGGCGGTGAAGGTCCTTCGCAAGAAGCTCTCCGAGGAGAAACCGCAGTACGCCGAGCGGTTCCTGCGCGAGGCGCGCATGGCGGCCAGGCTGGAGCACCCCCACCTCGTGCGCGTCATAGATTGCGGCATCGAGGACGGCTATCACTACATGGTGATGGACTACGTGGACGGGCCGAACTGCCTGGAGCTGCTGGGGGAGAGCCCGGGGGGCCTCGACTGGCGGGAAGCTGCCCGTATCATCCGGCAGGCGGCCATCGGGCTCGCCTACGCGGCCGAGCACGAGGTTATCCACCGCGACGTCAAGCCGAGCAACATCATGATAGACAGCTCGGGCCGCGCTCGCGTTAGCGACCTGGGCCTGGCCAAGCTCACCATGAAGGGCATAGTCTCCCTGACCCAGGAGCTTCACACCGTCGGCACGCCCAACTACATGAGCCCCGAGCAGATTCGCTCCCCGGCCGAGCTGGACCTGCGCACCGACATCTACTCGCTCGGGGCCACCTTCTACCACCTGGTCTGCGGAAAGCCCCCCTTCCTGGGCAAGACGTCAATGGAAGTGATCGCCCAGCACCTGAGCGCCTCCCTGGAGCCGCCCTTCAAGCGCAAGCCCGGGCTGCCGGCGGAGCTCTCGTCCATGATCTGCAAGATGATGGCCAAGTCCCCCGACGAGCGCTACCAGGACTACGACGAGTTCTGCCAGGACCTGGACAACCTCGTGGAGGGGAAAGAGACCACGGCGATGGGCTTCGAGGACACCCAGATCGGCATCGAGAGCGAAGAGGAGCTTCGCCGAGTGCTCGATGAGCTGGCCTTCGGCGACGCCATCAAAGTCGAGGATGAGGAGCCGCCCTCGGAGGCAGACGGGGCTCCGGTGCTGGTCGGCGAGGAAGACAGAGAAGCCAAGGAGGGCTCCTCCGAGATAGACCCTTTCGCCCCCGACGAGTTCGTGGCCTACCCGCAGCCCGAGCCGCTGGCGGGCGAAAGCACCGTGCTC
>JAUVVP010000111.1 GCA_030604585.1 Planctomycetota bacterium
AGGGGCTATTGCAGAACCCGGATCTACTGCGGCCGGCTGCGAAGCCAGATGGCGGCGTCGGCGGCGCAAAACGTCCTCAGCGTGGCATAGAGCCACGCCTCCGGGCCTTTTGCGCCTGTCTCCTTGCCCTCCGGCTCCTCGCTCGGCCTCGTCACGAACGGGGTTCTGCAATAGCCCCTAAGGCAGGGAAAAGGGGGCACATCTCTGACGTGCGCGCTCTCTAACTGCCCGGCGGCCGAGGGCCCCTACATCGGCCGGCGGGTCTCGTAGCCGGTGCGGGACGGCACGTCGCCGCGGCGGTGCCAGACGTTGCCGCTGCGGCTGGTGGCGTAGATCACGGCCCCCCTGTTCTTCAGGGCGGTCACGAGGTCCGGGTGCGGGTTGATGCCCACGCCGCTGGCCGAGACGTAGGCGAGCGCCGGCTTGAACAGGTCCAGCAGGTCCGGGTTCAGGTTGTGTTTGCTGCCGTGGTTGGGCACCTTCAGCCAGTGCAGCTTGCGCGCCTTCTCCAGCTCGGGGCATGCGGCGAAGGCCTGTCGGCCCGCGTCGCCGGCGAACAGGTACTTGTCCCCTTCGTATTCGAGCAGCAGGATAAGCGATGCCTGCTTCTCGGTCTCGGGGTCGTCAATGGCCGCGGCCAGGACCGCGTCCGGTGCGGCCGGCCCCATCCCCGCCGTCTTCCTGCGCCGGAACGCGATGCCCTGCTCCACCATCGAGCTGAGCATTCGGATGTCGCCATAGAAGCGCACGCAGCTTTCAAAGAAGGATTCGGTCGGCCCGAGGACTTCCAGCGGCCCGATGCGGTTCTCCCCGTCGGCGAAGGCCTCGCGAACGCTCACCCCTTTGGCCTTCAGGGCCTGGATGAGCCGCTGGTTTGATTGCACCGAGTCGGCCAGGTGCGTGGCCACTGTTCTGACGGCGGTGGACTCGGCCTCTCCGGCCAGCTTCCGGGCCATCCTGACGGCCTGCCGCACGCCCAGACCATGTTTGCTCAGGTCATGCACCCACGCCTGCCCGATCTGGTCGGGCTTCAGGTTCTCGATGACGTGCAGCAGGCCGCGGGCATGGTCAACGTCTATGTGCGACAGGACCAGGTGGTCCACGCGCCGGCCGTAGTAGGCGTCGAGCTGGCGCAGGACCCTGTCCCCGTCCTCCCAGTCCTTGCCGCCGTCGATCAGGATGACCTCCGGCGGGCCGTCGAGCTGCACCTCCAGCAGGAAGGCATCGGCGTCGCCTACCGGCAGCATGTCTATTTGCAGTCTCGGCATCGCTGTACCCCCTTGCGGCCGTCTTGGAGTTCCCGGCCGAACTGCGGGCAAGCTAACTCAGAACGCCCTGCGCGTCAAGAGTAATCGCACCCGTGCTCCCCCGGCCCCTCAAGGTGCGGTCACCTTCACGTACTCGGCCAGGACGTTGTCCGACGGATAGGCGTGCCCCCTGTGCTGGGTGAACCCCTCGGCGTAGTCCAGCCCCGCCAGGGCGCCGGCCCCTTTCGCCGACTCGACCATGGCGTTCAGGTATTCGTCCACGCCGTGCTGCTTCAGCAGCCAGTCGCGCTGGCTGCGGTGGCAGGCGAGCATCTCCCTCTTGCGCTCCATGACCGGGCCGACGTCCACGTAGAGCTGCGAAGGGGCCGGCCGGCCGAGGATGTCCTTCAGCTCCATCGGCGCCCAGTAGTAGAGGTGGGGCACGTGCGCGATGGGCGGGGCCGGGTCGGCCAGGCCGGTCGAGAAGTTGGGCATCGGCGCGCTGAAAGCCGCCGACCGCACCGCCCGGCTCGTCTCCTCGTGGTCCACCATGTAGTCCTGCGGGAAGTGCGTGAAGACGATGTCCGGGTCGGCGCGGCGCACCTCTTCGACGACCTTCGCCAGAAGCTCGGGGGCGAGGAATATGCGGCAGTCGCGCTCGTCCAGGCACGTGTAGGGCGCATCGAGCAGCGCGGCCGCCTCCTCTGCCTCGCGAGCCCGGATGGCCATTATCTCATCGGGTGGCAGTTCGGCGCTGCCGCAGTCGCCGGCCGAGACCGTCGCCAGCCGCACCCCGAA
Organism: Planctomycetota bacterium; assembly: GCA_030604585.1. Taxonomy (GTDB): domain Bacteria; phylum Planctomycetota; class Brocadiia; order SM23-32; family SM23-32; genus JAUVVP01. The sequence goes on from JAUVVP010000111.1 coordinate 2,046, forward strand.
GCCCGCCTCCCTGAGCAGAAAGAGCGTGCCGGCGCACATGAACTCGATATCGTCCGGATGCGCCCCAACGGCCAGCACCTTCACGGCAGCACCCCATGCGGAAGCCAAAGTCTTCCCTGCGAACACTGCTTGACAGCGCCCCATTCTATTGCGCCCTGCAGCTATGGTCAATCAGACCGCGTGGCAACGGAAAGGCATCAGCCACAGATTCACACAGATGGACACAGACGAGGCGAAGAAGACGGCATACAAGCACAGCGAAGTCACTGAAAAGGTCATCGGTGCTGCCAACAAGGGGCACTGCGGGCGCTGGCGGGGTTTTCGGTTGCGTTTGCTCGGGGCAGCGGGTAGAAAAGGGCGTCAACCTGTCAATGGACATTTGCCTGGCATCTTCAGGTCTGAGACGGTCGAGGAACACAAATGGGCGACGGAAAGGTGAAGATAGGCGTTGTCGGGGTCGGCGGCATGGGGGAGGGTCACTGCACCACCATGCAGGGCATCGAGGAGCTGGAGCTGGTCGCCGTGGCGGACGTCAGCCCGGAGCGTGCCCGTGAGGTCGGCGAGCAGTTTGGCGTGCCGCACTTCGCCGGCCACGGGGAGCTGATCGAGGCCGGCCTGGCGGAAGCGGTGCTGGTCGCCACGCCGCATTACTTCCATCCGACCGTTGCGATTGACGCCTTCGAGGCCGGCCTGCACGTGCTGAGCGAGAAGCCGATAGGCGCCTGCGTCGGCATGGCCGAGAAGATGGTGGAGGCGGCCGAGAAGAGCGGCAAGGTCTTCTGCGTGATGTTCCAGATGCGCACGGTGGCGGGCGTGAAGAAGGCGCGGGAGCTGGTGGAGGCGGGCGAGCTGGGCGAGATAAAGCGCACGCTGCTGATCTCGCCCGAGTTCCGCTCGCAGGCCTACTACAACTCCGGCACGTGGCGGGCCACCTGGGGCGGCGAAGGCGGCGGCGTGCTGCTGAACCAGGCCCCGCACATCATGGACGTGTTCGTGATGCTGGGAGGCATGCCGAGCAAGGTGCACGGACGCTGCGCCAGGTTGATGCACGAGATCGAGGTCGAGGACCACGCCGAGGCGATGCTGGAGTACGCCAACGGCGCCGCCGGCTACTTCTACGCCTCCACCTGCGAGGTCGGGCAGCGCACGCTGGAGATAGTGGGGGACAAGGGCAGGCTGCGGCTGGACGGGGGGCGGCTGTCGTTCTGGCGCTTCGAGCCTGCGGTCAGCGAGTTCAACCGCACCAACACCGAGATGTGGGGCGCCCCGAAGGCCGAGCGCGTGGAACTGGAGATCGAGGAGTGCGAGAACGGCCATCAGGTCATCCTGCGCAACTTCGCGCGGGCCATCCTTCAGGGCGAGCCGCTGGTCGCACCGGGCAAGGTCGGCGTGGGGTCGCTCGAGCTGGCCAACGCCATAATCCTCTCCTCCTACAAGGAGGAGCCGGTTGAGGTGCCCATTGACCGGGGCGAGTACGACGAGCTGATCGAGCGCCTGCGGGCGACATCCAAGTTCCAGGGCGACTGGGGCAAGACCAGTTGGGAGACGGACCCGCAGTTCAAGAAGTGAGCGGGGCGGCCCTCAGGGGGCAGCATCCGGCGGGCCGTCATCCGCGGGCACCGAGGGGAGCCGTGCGGCAGGCCGGGCGTCCTTCGCTTTGAATGATGGTGCCGACTCCCTATAATACGGCCGTGTCCGATCCTTCGCACAGCACGGCTGCGGAGCAGGCGTTTCGCGCTTCCCGTCGGGCATTGACCTGCGTTCGCAAGTGCTTTTCTTCAAAGGGATTAGAGCGCTGATACAGCCCCAATCAACCGCCGACATCGTCTTCCTGGTCATCGGGGGCCTGGGCCTTTTCCTGTTCGGGATGCGCATCATGAGCGACGCGCTGCGCCGGGTGGCTGGCGACAGGATGCGCCGCATCCTGCGCATCCTGACCCGGAACATCGCCATCGGCGTGCTGGTCGGGGCGGGCATCACTTGCCTGATCCAGAGTTCCAGCGCCACCACGGTGATGGTGGTGGGGTTTGTTAACGCCGGCCTGATGAGCCTGACCCAGGCCATCGGCGTCATCCTGGGGGCCAACATCGGCACCACCATCACGGCCTGGATGGTTTCGAGCATCGGCGTGCTGAAGATAACCAACTACGCCCTGCCCGCCATCGGCATCGGCCTGGTGATCGGCATGGTCAGCAAGCGGCACTGGCGGCACTGGGGGATGGTGCTGCTGGGCTTCGGGCTTCTGTTCTTCGGCCTCTTCCTTATGAAGGGGGCCCTTGGCCCGCTGGGCCAGAGCGAGGGAGCCAGGAACCTGATACACCGCCTGGCGGGGAACCCGCTTACGGGGGTGCTGATCGGGACGCTGATGACGATGGTCATCCAGTCATCGAGCGCGACGATCGCCATTGCCCAGTTGATGGCGTTCCAGGGCATCCTGCCCTTCCAGCACGCCCTTTACCTGATCCTGGGCGACAACATCGGCACGACGATCACGGCCAACCTGGCCTCGATCGGCACGAACGTCGAGGCCCGCAGGGCGGCCCGGGCGCACATGATGTTCAAGGTGCTGGGCGTGCTGCTGCTGCTGCCCTTCGTGTGGACCGGCCGTTATGCGCGCCTGATCGAAGCCCTGATCCCGGGCGAACTGACCAACTCCACCGTCATGTGGCACATCGCGGCCAGTCACACGGTCTTCAACGTCATCGCGATGGCGGTCTTCGTGCCGTTGGTCGGCCCGCTGGCCCGCCTGGTGACGCGCCTGATGCCGGGCGAGGCAGGCATGGTCGCCGCCGAGCCGCAGTACCTGGAACAGCATCTGCTGGACAACCCGCCCATCGCCCTGGAACAGGCCCGGCGGGAGGTGGTCAGGATGATACGACTCGCGGCCTCTGCGGTGGGTGACGCGGCCGACGCCTTCTTCAACCAGGACGCGAAGCGGCTGGACCTGGTGCGCCAGAAAGAGGACGCGATCGATAACCTGCAGAACAGGATCACGCAGTACCTGATCCAGATCAGCCGCCGCGACCTCGGCTCGACCGCCTCGAACGAGCTGCCCGTGCTGCTGCACAGCGTCAATGATATCGAGCGGATCGGCGACCACGCCCTCAACTTGGCCGAGGCCGCCGAACGGAGGATCGAGAGCAAGCTGCCCTTCAGCGAGGCCGCCACCGAAGAACTCACCATGATGCGAGCCGAGGTGGACAGCATGTTCGAGAAGGTGATCCGGGCGCTCGAACACTCGGACGTGGAAGCCGCCAAGGACGCCTTCGCGAACGAGGCGAAGCTGAACAGCATGGAGAGGCAGTTCCGCGAGAGCCACCTGAACCGGCTCAGCGCCGAAGAGTGCAACTTCTACAGCGGCCTGACCTTCGTGGACTGCGTCTACAACTACGAGAAGATAGGCGACCATCTGACCAACACCGCTCAGGCGGTCCTCGGGGACTTCCAGTGGGGCGAGAAGGTGAGGGGGACCGAGCAACCGGCCGCGTCCAGGCAGCCCGCCGCGGCCCCGGGCTGATCCGTCTGTCCCGTTCTCGGTGGCGGGATGGCCGGCTCGCCCTCGTTTTGCTGCCGGTATGCCCCGTGTATACTATGGATGATGTGATCCGCCTCGGCTTCTCGAGCCCGCGAGTCGGACGCGCTGCGTCCTTGGCCCGATTTAGTCGCTTGCTGCGGCCGGGCCCTCTCCTGAAAGGATCAACGCAGTGACCCTCGACGTCGTCTTCTATCTGGTCGGCGGACTCGGCCTGTTCCTGTACGGCATGCGCATCATGAGCGATGCGCTCAGGCGGGTGGCGGGGGACAGGATGCGCCGCATCCTGCGGGTGCTGACGCACAACGTGGTCGTCTCGGTGCTGGCCGGTGCGGGCATCACCTGCCTGATCCAGAGCTCCAGCGCCACGACGGTGATGGTGGTGGGGTTCGTCAACGCCGGGCTGATGACCCTGAGGCAGGCCATCGGCGTCATCATGGGCGCCAACATCGGCACGACGGTGACGGCCTGGCTGGTGTCGGCCATCGGGCTGCTGAAGGCCCTGAAGATAACCAACTATGCCCTGCCGGCCATCGGAGTGGGCTTCGCCATCAGCGTGATAAGCAAGCGCAAGGGCCGGCACTGGGGATCGGCCCTGCTCGGCTTCGGGCTGCTTTTCTTCGGTTTGTCGCTGATGAAGGACGCCTTCGAGCCGCTGGGCCAGAGCGAGGCCGCCAGGAACTTGCTGGGAAAGATGGCCGGCAATCCGCTCCTCGGCGTCTTGATCGGCGCCGTCATGACGATGATCATCCAGTCCTCCAGCGCCACGATCGCCATCGTGCAGTTGCTGGCGCTCAGCGGCGTGATCACGTTCCCCCAGACGCTGCCGGTCATCTTCGGGGACAACATCGGTACGACCATCACGGCCCAGATAGCATCCCTGGGCACAAACGTCAGCGCCAGGAGGGCCGCCCGCGCCCACTTGATGTTCAACCTGCTGGGCGTCTGCATCCTGCTGCCGTTCCTGGGACCGTACGGACGGTTCATAGAATTGATCGTGCCGGGCGAGCTGGGCACCTCGACC
>JAUVVP010000016.1 GCA_030604585.1 Planctomycetota bacterium
CGACGTCGTCAGCGACGTGCTTGGCGTCAACGTGACGGAGATCACCCCCGACTCGCGCTTTGTCGAGGACCTCGGGGCGGAATCCATTCAGAGCGTCGAACTGGTCGCCGCGTTCGAGGAGGAGTTCGACATCGAGATGGAGGAGGAGACCGCCCTGCAGGTGGAGACTGTGGCAACGGCCGTTGACTTCATCGCCGACGTCATCGAGCAACAGCCGGGTCAGTAACGCAGCGGAGCCAACGGTTGGCTCGAAAGCGTGCGCTCCCCCCATGACTGCGGAAAGGAATCGCTATGAAGGTCATTATTGTGAGGGACTCCGAGGAGATGAGCGACCGGGCGGCCGAGACCGTCCTGGACGCCCTGGCGCAGAAGCCGGACCTGGTGCTCGGCCTGGCCACCGGCAGCACCCCCGAGGGACTCTACCGAAGGCTGGTCAAGGCGCACAAGAACGAGGGGGTCGACTTCTCGCGGGTCGTCACGTTCAACCTCGACGAATACGTGGGCCTGGCGCCCGAGCATCCGCAGAGCTACCGCTACTTCATGAACGAGAAGCTCTTCGACCACGTCAACGTCAAGCCGGAAAACACCCACGTGCCCGACGGCCTGGCCGAGCCGTTGCTGGAACACTGCGCCGAATACGAACGGATGATCGATGACGCCGGCGGCATAGACCTCCAGGTGCTCGGCGTCGGGGGAGACGGACACATCGCCTTCAACGAGCCCGGCACCTCGCTCGGGTCGCTCACCCACGTGGCAGCGCTGACCCGCGAGACCATCGAGGACAATGCGCGGTTCTTCGACAGCGCCGACCAGGTCCCGTGCTTCGCCGTGACCATGGGCATAGGTTCCATCCTCAAAGCAAGGAAGTGCATCCTGCTGGCCAGCGGGTCGAACAAGGCGCACCCCGTCAGGGCCGCCATCGAGGGGCCGGTGACCAGCTCGATAACCGCCTCCGCCCTCCAGATGCACCCCGACACCGTGGCCATCGTGGAGCAGGACGCGGCGGCACATCTGGAGCGCCTCGAGTTCTACCGCTGGCAGCAGCAGAACTGGCACCTCATCGCCGACAAGCTGTGAGCCGCAATGTCATCAAGCCATCGTTCGGAGGGGCGGGTCGTGAACCGCCCCTTTCTTCTTGGGCAGGCACGGGCGGCGACTGACCGATGAGACGAGACCTGACCAGCGGCAGCATATCGGGCAACATCCTCTCCCTGGCCTGGCCGACCGCCGTCGCCATGCTGTTGCAGACGGCGTTCAACGTAGTTGACGCCATCTTCCTTGGCAGGATCAGTGCGGGGGCGATCGCCGCCGTCACCATCGTCTTCCCGGCCGTCTTCCTGATGTTCGCCTTCTCGGCCGGCATAGGCGTCGGAACCACGTCGCTGATCGCACGCTGCCTGGGCAGCCACAGGGAGGAGACAGCGCACAGCGCCGCCAGCCACGCCTTCGTGCTGGCTGCCGCCATGAGCCTGTTCTGCTGCTGGGCGGGCCTGACCTTCCAGAAGTCCCTGTTCCCGCGCTTCGGCGCGGACGCCGGCACCCTGCCCCTCGTCTTGCAGTACAGCACGTGGATCTTCGGCGGGAGCGTCTTCCTCTTCTTCGGCACCGCCGCCGCCAGCATACTGCGCGCAGAAGGCGACATGAGAACGCCGATGCGGGTCATGGTGATCTCGGTCCTTCTGAATGCCGTGTTGGACCCCCTGCTCATCTTCGGCATCGGATTCTTCCCCAGGCTCGAGGTGACCGGCGCCGGGATAGCCACGTTCGTATCCAGAGCGGTCGGATGCGTCCTGCTCCTTGCGTGCGTGTTCAGGGGCCGGACGTCCGTGAAGGTGCGGTTCAGGGGCATTGCCTACGACGGCGCCATAGTGCGCAGCATCCTGCGGGTGGGCGTGCCCACGTCGGCCAACCAGGTGATAATGTCGGTCAGCTTCATGTTCTTCAACACGATACTGGGCGCCTTCGGCACGGACGCTATCGCGGCCTACGGCCTGGTAATCAGGCTGAACCAGATCGTCATCCTGCCGTGTCTCGGCATCGCCACGGCCGTTATCACGATAGTCGGCCAGAACGTCGGCGCGAGGAAGTTCGACAGGGCTGAGTCCACGGCCTGGCGCGCGGCCCTCTATGCGATAGTCATCATGGAGGCCGTGGGCGTGATGTTCTTCCTCATGCCGCGCCCCTTCATGCGCGTCTTCACCGCCGAGGGCCAGGTCATCGCCTACGGCATCTCGTGCCTGCGGATCGTGTCGCTGACCTACATGTTCATCGGCGTCAGCATCATCATGGGGTCTGCTTTCCAGGGGGCGGGCAAGGGCCTGCCTGCCCTCGGGATCACGGCGCTCAGGTTGCTCATACTGGCCGTGCCGGGCGCCTACGCCCTTTCGAGGCCCTTCGGACTGAACGGCGTCTGGATGGCCATGGCCGCCTCGACGGTGATCGCCAGCATCGTCAGCGCCATCTGGTTCAAGTCCGGCACCTGGAAGCACTTGCGGCCGGCCTGAGCCGCCCTCCGAGCCGCCGCTGCGCCCCAGCCCCAACGTGGAGTGCCGCGCCAACGCGGAGTGCCGCGCCCACCTTCTGTCGGCTGGCCGACATCGATCTGGCGTGGGCAGGGCTTTTTCTCATCTGAATATCAACTTTATTCATTTTCTTGCTTTGTGGGCTTGACATATTCAAGTATTCGTGCTATATTATCCCCGGAAAGGAGGGAACCGATGGAAACTGCTGAACTGCGCTGCGCCCGGTGCGGACAACCGATGCAGATCGTCCGCTACCATTGCGAGGCCTGCGATCTGGTGCTGGAGGGCACTTTCGGCCTCCCGCCCCTTGCGCGCCTGACGCTGCGGGACCAGGTCTTCGTGACCAGCTTCCTGCGCGTGCACGGCAACATCACGAAGATGGAGGCCCTACTCGGCATCAGCTATCCGACCGTGAAGAACCGCCTGAACGCCATCGTCGAGCAACTGGATGCGGCGTTTCAGGGCCCGGAAGACCCGGCGGCCGTCCTCGAGCGGCTCGCACGAGGCGAGATAACCGTTGACCAGGCGTTGGAGATGCTCACCGAACCATGATCCCCCCGGTGCTTGTCACAGTGAAGGTCAACCGCGTCTTCATCCCCGTGCCGTTGCTGCTGCTCTGGCCGCTGCTGGCGGCGGCCCTGGTGATCGCCCAGGTCGTGCTGCCCTTCGTGCGCGTTGCGCACACGACGCCCGGCCAGCGGGCCCTGATGCCCCTGGCCGCGGTTCGGCTTCTGGGAGCGCTGCGGGGCTTGCGGGTGGACGTGGATGCACACGACGGAACCGGAGTGCACATTCGGTGCTGGTGACCCGGCGCCATCCTTTCGAGAATGGAGGAGGAGGAAGATGGACGAGAATAGGATGAAGATCCTGGAGATGGTGGCCGAAGGCAAGGTGTCCGTCGAGGAGGCCCAGAAACTCCTGGGTCGCCTGCAGAGCGGCGGCGAGGCAACCACCGTGGCCGTCGGGGAGCGGGCCGCGCTCGCCGCAGACGTGAGCCTGCTGGCGGCCGAGCGCCCCATCCCGAAGCACCCGAAGTTCCTGCGGGTGATCGTCAACGTGAGCGAAGACGAGGCCGTGAAGGTCAACATCCGGGTGCCGCTGGCGCTCCTGCGTACCGGCATCAAGCTGACCGCCCTGCTGCCGCAGCAGGCACGCGAGCAGATCGAGCAGCAGGGCATCAACCTGGAGGCGCTGTCCCAGCTCGACACCGACGAGTTGATCGAGGCCCTGGCGGCCCTCACGGTCGACGTAGACGTCGAGAACGCCGTGGCCGTCCGCATCTTCTGCGAGTGAGGCCAACCTTGCCGACGACGCATTACCCCGTAGGGGCACGGCGCGCCGTGCCCCTACATCATTCGGCCCCGTCCCGGGCTCCGTTCACCCGCCCGAGCACGCGATCACCCCGCGCTGCTCGCCCCCCTTGGGCGCGCGCGGGACGAAGCAGGTGCAGTACGCGCGCCTCGCCCTCCGCTCCTCCGCGTGTTGATGACCGAACTGCCTTCCGCTACGATTGTCCAGGCCCGTACGGCCTCGATAAGGCCTTTCGGAGCGATAGCGCACTGTTCCGCGGTGAGGGACCTCATGGGCAAAGAGAACCTGAAGGAGTTCGTCAGTGAGCGTGCGCCAATCGGGGCGGCGGGGCGTATGTGGGCAGCCAGCTCAGCGCAAGCCGGCAACACCTGACGGTAGGAGCACCCGATGTTTGAAGAGAAACGTCCAACGTGTGTGACAGTAATCGGCTGGGCATGGATCGTCATCGGTGGCCTGACGTCCCTCTCTGCCATTATGGCTCTTTTTGCTTCTCTCGTGATCGGCCAGATGTCACAAGCACATCTCGAAGCGCAGGAGAGCATCCCGGGCATTTTTAGGTTCTTCCCGTTGCTGGCCATTGTCCAGATAGGTGTTGCTGTGCTTTGGCTCGTCGCAGGCATCAATTTCCTCAAGCTGAAACCGTGGTCTCGAAGCATCCTGGAGGCCTCGAGTTGGTTACTGCTCCTCTTCGTTATTGGCTTCGGGATCTTCTGGCTCTTCGGTTGGGTGTCAATGGCATCAGGACATGGCCCGCGGGGATTCGACGTGATGGGCGCTGTGATGGGAGTAGTCATAACTGGGATCTACGCTGTCCCCCTGGGAATCATGGTGAAGTACCTGAGGGGACACAAAGTTAGGACTGCAATGATCGGATCTGCGGAACCATCCGCTCCAGCCGAGCCTGGACAGCCAGGGGCTTCGGATCCGTCTGCTCCGGGCGGCTGAGCTTGCCCTTAGATGGCATTGACAACTCAAGCCTGACGGTTCGGCCGGCAGACGCCGATGCTTCGAGGCCCTGGCGGCCCTCACGGTCGACGTGGACGTCGAGAACGCCGTGGCCGTCCGCATCTTCTGCGAGTGAGGCCGACCTTGCGGACGACGCATCACCCCGTAGGGGCACGGCGCGCCGTGCCCCTACATCATTCGGCACCGTCCCGGTCTCCATTCACCCGTCCGAGCACGCGATCACGCCGCGCTGCTCGCCCCCCTCGGCTGCGCTCGGGACAGGCAACTCGAAACGGGCGGGAAGGAACTGCTCGATGACCCAGATGCTGGTGCGGCAGTGGTCGGTGACGGCGGCCACGCGCACGCGGGAGGTCCCCCCGGCCAGGGCCATGTAAGGCAGGAGCTGGTCCGCCATGTGCTCGTCCAGGCAGGCCTCGGCGGCCATCAGGCGCTGAAGGGACCTCGCGGCCTCCCGACCGACCTTTTCCGCCGGTTTCCCCCGCTCGCCGAGCGCAGAAGCTCCCAGCCGGCAGTTCTCGTACTCCGCCATCAGGTGAACGGCCGTGCCCACGGATGGCGACTGGACGTAGTCGAACTCCGAAGCGTCGGTCTGGAGGACTTCCCCGGCGCCTGCGAGCTGCCGCTGCGCGACGCGGGCCTTCGCCAGGGGCAGCGCGGCGATGCTGTGCGTAGTGGTCCGCTTGAAGGTGCCGCGTTCGGTCAACACCAGCGGCTTGAGTGCCCCGGGCCCGACGGCAACGCGCACCCCGCCCCCGCCCTTCGGGTAGAACCCGGGGCGCACCTCAAGCAGCTCCACCCCCGTGCCCATCCGCCCCAGGAACCAGGCGAACACGTCCCGGAAGTAGTCGGTCGTCGGCGACCACTTCACGTGCGTGCCGCCGGTCACGGTCACTTCCACGGGCGTACCGGCCACGGCCAGCGGTATCATCAGCGCCTGAAGCACGAGGGTGACCGAGCCGGCCGTGCCGACCCGGACGGAGACTGTCGGCGGCGGCTCCAGCGGGCCGGGGCGGAACGTCAACTCGGTGGAGCCGATCTCCGCCCCTTCCACCCGGGCCGCGCACAACTGGGCGACGGCCCTTACGCCGGCCAGGTGCTGGGCGGCCAGCCCGGGGGTCCGGCGACCCTTGCGGATGTTGAAGATGCGGCAGGGCCTGCCGGTCGCAGCTGCCAGGCCCACGGCCGTACGCAGTATCTGCCCCCCGCCCTCCAGGTAACTCCCGTCAATCTCCACGGCGGTCACGCACGCCCTCCTTCCCGTACGGGGCATTATAGTGTGCTGCTGCATGAGCGCCAACCTGCGGCATCTTTTTGCACGGCGCCGCGTCGCCCGTTAGAATCCTGCACCGGAGGAGCCGCCATGAAATACGTCACGCTCGGCAGGACGGGCGAAGAGGTCTCGCGGATCGGGTTCGGCGGGTTCCCCATTTCGGCGCCGAACCGCGCGCGGGGATGGGACCCCTACACGCAGGAAGGGCGCGCTACGGCCATTAGGACCGTGCGACGCGCCGTCGAGTTGGGCATCAACTACATTGACACGGCGGCCGCCTACGGCAACGGCCACAGCGAGAGCATAATCGGCGAGGCGATAGCCGGGCGGCGGGACGGGCTGTTCATCGCGACCAAGGTCGTCCTCGGCCTGGACCGCGAGGGGACCGTCCGCAGCGTGCACGACTCGCTCCGGCGGCTCGGGTGCGATCACCTGGACCTCATCCAGTTCCACGGCGGCATCTACACCGACGATGTGACCTGCCACGTGCTCGAAGAGGGGCCGATGGACGCCCTGCTGGAGCTGCGCAGACAGGGAAAGGTCCGCTTCATCGGCGCCACGACCGAGGAGCCCTACAGCCTGCTGCCCCTGATGCGGACCGGCCTGCTGGACGTCGTCCAGATACGCTATAACCTGATCTACCAGTCGGCCGCCCATCACGTGCTGGACGAGGCGCGGGAGCAGGACATCGGCGTGACTCTGATGCGGCCGCTGACCTCCGGCATCTTCCAGTACCTGGCCGGCAGGCTGCTGCCCGAACTCGCATCTTCGGCGGACCTCTACGAGGCGTGCCTGAAGTACGTGCTGTCGGACTCCCGCGTGCATGTGCCGAACGTCGGCATGCGCTGGCCCGAAGAGGTCGAGAAGAACGTGCGGTTGGTGGACGAGTTCGAGCCCCCGTTCGACGTGGCGGAACTGCCCCGCGGCACCAACAAGGTCTACGACGCGCTGGACGCGGAGACGGCGCAGGACGAGCGCGAGCACGAGCACCGGTAGGAGCAAAAGCTGAGATGTGCGAACCAAAGAAGCCTAAGCGCATACTGATGGGGCCGGGACCGAGCAACTGCCACCCCAGCGTGCTGGCGGCCATGGCCGAGCCGCTGGTCGGGCACCTGGACCCCGAGTTCCTCACCATCATGGACGAGACGCAGGACATGCTGCGCCAGGTGCTCAAGACGCGGAACGAGCTGACGCTGCCCGTCTCCGGCACCGGAAGCGCCGGCATGGAAACGTGCCTGTGCAACCTGGTCGAGCCCGGCGACCGCGTCCTGGTATGCGTCAACGGCGTCTTCGGCACGCGCATGGCCGACATCGTCGGGCGCCTGGGAGGCGAACTGCACACGGTCGAGGCCGAATGGGGGAAGCACTTCGAGCCGGACGCCGTCGAGGCCGCGGTGCGCGAGTGCAGTCCCAAGGTTGTCGCCATCGTCCACGCCGAGACCTCGACCGGCGTCCGCCAGCCGCTCGAAGAGGTGAGCCGCATCGCGCACGAGGCCGGGGCCCTCTTCCTCGTGGACGCCGTCACCTCGCTGGGCGGCTGCAACGTGGACGCCGACGGCTGGCAGATAGACGCCATCTACAGCGGCACGCAGAAATGCCTGAGCTGCCCGCCCGGCCTGGCGCCCGTCTCCTTCGGCCCCCGCGCCATGGAGGCGCTGGAGGCCCGCCGGACCAGAGTCCCGAGCTGGTACCTCGACATGACCATGGTCAAGAAGTACTGGGGCGCCGACAGGACCTATCACCACACCGCGCCCATCTCGATGATCTACGCGCTGAACCGGGCGCTGAAGGTCATACTCGAGGAAGGCCTGGAGGCGCGCTTCGCCCGCCACCGGCTCAACCACAGGGCCCTGGTGGCCGGCCTGGAAGCCCTGGGCCTGGAGATGCTGGTGGCGGAGCCCTACCGCCTGCCCATGCTGAACGCCGCGCTCATCCCCGAGGGCGTGGACGACAGGCGCGTCCGCAAGGCCCTGCTGAACGAGCACAATATCGAGATAGGCGGCGGGCTGGGGCCGCTGGCGGGCCGCGTATGGCGAATCGGCCTGATGGGCCACTCCTGCACGCCGCAGAACGTGATGCTGCTGCTCGGGGCGCTGGAAGAACTGCTCAAGGCCGAGGGCGCGCCGATCCGACCGGGAGCACAGGGAGCAGCCGAGACCGTATACGCCGAAGCCTGACGCCGAAAACGCGGGGCTAAGAGCATCTATAAGAGAATTCACCGCGGAGGGCGCAGCTCGTGCTTCGTCCCGCATCCGCGGGACTTCGCAGAGTAGGAAGCCCGCCGAGAATGGTTCACCCTGAAGGGTTCACCCTGAAGGGCCCAAAACCATTGACTGTACACCTTGATCTCCTCCGCGTTCTCTGCGCGCTCTGCGGTAAAGGTACATTCCGCCCGCGGAGGGCGTCGTACAGGTCACTGCTCGGCCGACGACCCAGATGCACCAGGACGGGCCTGTCGTTGCTGATGTATGTGAGAAGACCGGCGCAGGCAGGCCGGCCGCTTTCGCATTTCATGAACACTTCTCTGGACAGAAGTTGCACGGCATGCCCTCCTGTTGTGCGGGCGAGTTCGTCGCGCAATCCTGGAACGCCCGCGCCCTTGCACGGACGGCTTTCTGGAACTCGCCCAGGGCTCCAGGATGGCCTTTGGCTCGCTCCACTGCCGGGCGCTGCGTCCCCCATTATGCCGCTCCCGCTGGAAGAACGGCAGGCAGGCCCGCAGGACGGGGAGCGTCCGATCACGGCCCTGCGAGGGCCTTGTGCCTTGACCGGCGCGGGTACGCGTGCTATCTGTCGCTGGCCGCAGTCGGGGCGGGTTGCTCGCCGCGTGCGTCGGGGGGAACTAGAATGACCTGGCGTGCATTTCTTCTGGGCCTGGTGTTGGTCGTTGCGCTGAGTTGGGTGGACGTGGCTGGCGGCATGAGCCGGGGCTACGGCTGGACCACCGAGGGTCATTTCCCCTACGGATGTGTTTTCTTGCTGGTGTTCGTGACGCTTGCGCTCAACGTGCTGATCAAGCTGGTGAAGAAGACTGCCGCCTTCAGGCAGGCGGAGCTGATGCTGATCTGGTGCATGTTGATCGTGGGCGCAACGGTGCCGACCACGGGCCTGATGCGGTTCTGGTTCCCGATGCTGGCCGCGCCGCCGTACCTTGCGCAGCGGCACGACATCGTGTGGCGCGACACGGCCCTGGATGCCGTCTCCGACACCCTGGTGCTGAGCAAGGATCCGAAGTCCGTGGCGGTCAAGGACTTCTTCGAAGGGGGGCGCACTGAAGGACGTGTGCCCTGGCGGCAGTGGCTCACGCCCATCAGCCGGTGGGCCCTCTTTCTCGCTGCCTTCTACCTGGCCGTCATCTTTCTTTGCGGGATATTGAGGAAACAATGGGTGGACAAGGAGCGGCTGCAATTCCCCCTGGCGCGCGTTCCCCTCGACTTCACTGAGGGGAGCGGGGGCGGCGGCCTACTCCCCTCGATCTTCGGCAACCGGGCCTTCGTCGTCGGGCTGCTGGGGGCTCTGGCCTTCAGGTTGATCCGCGCCGTGCCCGTCTTGTTTGGCAAGGCGTCCTGGGCAGTCTCCATCCCGCTGGCGGACATTCTCCAGGAAACCCCCCTGGAGAGGCTGCACATGGTGAACTTCACGCTGAACTGGATCACCATCGGTTTCGCGTACCTGGTGCCCGTGGACGTCTCGCTGAGCATCTGGTTCTTCTACCTGTTCGGTCGCGCCGAGCTGTTGACCACCGCATGGCTGGGCTCTCCTCTCTACACTGGGAGATGGAGCCCGCTGATTCCGTGGCAGCAAGCGGGGGCTTACGTGGCTTTCACGGTCGGCGCCTTGTACATGTGCCGGCACCACTTGCGGGACGTGTTCCGGAAGGCCCTGGGCCGGGGGGCGGGCACGGATGACTCGGAGGAGCCAATAAGTTACAGGGTGAGCTTCTGGGGATTCCTCGTTTGCGCGGCGCTGTGCCTTGTGTGGTTTGTGGTATACGACATGAGGCCGGCGGCGGCGGTGGTGCTGCTGCTGATCTTCCTGTCCATTCAGATTGTGCATGCACGCCTGGTCTCGCAGAGCGGCGTTCCCAACAACTGGCTGATCTGGGATCCGGCGGATCTGCTGTATGGCGCCAGCGGCGGGCACATATTCGGCTCGGCCGGCCCGGTGCTGGCTCACATGCAGCGCAGGATGATGATGCACGAGATCAGGCTCTGTCCGGCCGTCATACACTGCCTGAGAATAAGCAAGGTCTTCAAGAAGTCGCGCAGGCTCCTGGTGCCGGCGCTTCTGGCGGCCCTCGTCGTTGCTCTCATGGTGTCGTCGTGGACCTTTCTGGACGAAGCTTATGACCGGGGCACGCTCAACTTCAACATAAGATGGGCCGCCATTAAGAACCCCCTGGACGCCTACAACCTTGCGCACCAGAAGATCCAGCGTAGCGGGTCCGGGAACTTCAGTTGGTCGGCCTTCGGGACGGGCGTCGTCGTGACCACCGGCATCATGATCATGCGGTCCCGATTCTACTGGTGGCCGATTCACCCGATAGGCATCATGGCCAATTCCGGCTGGCACCCGGAGAGGATGTGGCTGCCTTTTCTGCTTGGCTGGCTGATCAAGGTGTGCATTTCGAAGTTCGGCGGCGGCAGGATGCTGCGCGACGGACGGCATTTCTTCATGGGGCTAATCATGGCCGAAGCGTCCCTGATGGGCATCTCGGCGATGACGACGATGCTGAGCGGGGGCTCAATCCCGCGGTTCTGACGGCGCTCCCCGCCGCGCCGATCCGACCGGGAGCACAGGGAGAAGCCGAGACCGTATACGCCGAAGCCTGACGCCGCAAACGCGGGGCTAAGAGCATCTATAAGGTAACTCACCGCGGAGGGCGCAGCTCGTGCTTCGTAGCGAAGTGCTACTTCGCAGAGTAGGAAGCCCGCCGAGAATGCCCAAAACCATTGACTGTACACCTTCATCTCCTCCGCGTTCTCTGCACGCTCTGCGGTATAAGGTAGTTTTGTTAGGAGCTGTAAAGGGATGCGGATACGCGTGAGGCAATTGCCGCCCGGCGGCCGGGAAAGGAACATGGCGAGAGTGGCCGTCGTCTTCCCGGCCTACAACGAGGAACGCCACGTGGAAGAGGCGGTCGAGGCGGCGCTGGCCGCCGGCGTCGGGCGCGTGGTCTGCGTCAACGACTGCTCGACCGACGCCACCGGGGCGATCATCGGGCACCTGGCTCGCGACAGGCGCATAGAGGCCTGCCACCACGAGGTCAACCAGGGCAAACAGGCGGCCGTCAAGCACGGCCTGGAAGCTGTCGTGCAGCATCGGGACGTCGAGGCCGTCGCCGTGCTCGACGCGGACATGCAGGACGACCCGGCGCTGCTGCCCGGGCTCTGCCATCACGTCGGGCCTTATGATCTGGTCATCGGCTACCGGGGCCGGGGCGACATGCCCCCCGTCAGGCGCATGGCCAACCTGCTGGCCAACGCGCCCTACCGCGTGCTTGCCGGCATCGGCCTCCACGACATCCAGAGCGGCTACCGCGTCTACTGCCGCGAGGCGGCGCAGTACCTGGCCCGCCATCTGGCCGTGCGGGGCGGCTACACCTTCGAGCACACCTCGATGCTCCTCTTCGGCAGGCTGGCCGCCCGGCGAAGGCGCGACTTCAAGATCGCCGAAGTCCAGGTTCCCTACACCTATGAGGATGCAAAGAGCAGCATCAAGCTGAAGGACAACCTGCAACTGACCTGGGCCGCCGTCTACCACGCCGCGGCCCTGGCACGGCTGCGGCGATAGGAACGCACCATGGCCCGACGCCGGACTATCATCATCGCGCTGGCCAAGGTCCTGGCCGTTCTCATCGTCCTCGCCCTGCTGTACTACGTGCTCAGACGCATCGGCTTCGGCACGATACAGGCGGCGATGCGGCGCGTGCGTCCCCGCTCGGTGGGCGCCGCGGCTCTGCTGTACTTCGGGGTGTTCCTGCTCTGGTCGTTC
>JAUVVP010000078.1 GCA_030604585.1 Planctomycetota bacterium
CAGGGACATAGCTAACGCGTACCTCTCGCGGGGGCTGAGGTGTAGGCGGCCGGCGGACGTTGTCACCATGCTTCTGGAAGGGATCGCCGGGTACGGTCTCAGCTTCTACGCTCCCCTGTGCCGCGCCCTGCAACTCACTTCCCGTAGGAGCTGGCTGGTGCGCCTGGCCCGCAGGGCCCGCGGAAAGGCCGCTCAGCTACTCGAGAACCGGCCGTTCGCAAGACCGGGAGTTCCAAGGTGACGCGACCGAACATCGCCCTCATCGTGCTCGACTCTTTCAGATACGACCGCCTGTGGGCCGACGCTCCGGGCGGGAGGCTCTGCCCGCACCTGGCGGAGTTCGCCGAGCGCGCGGCCTCCTTCGAGAATGCCATTGCCCCGGCGGCGCTCACCGGCCCCGCGCACGCCGCGCTCTTCACGGGCAGGCTGCCGGCCGACGCCGGGGCTTTCTCACTGGCGCGCCTGACGGGCGGCAGGCTGTCCGGCCCCGTGCTTGCCGGCCTGCTGCGAGCGGCAGGGTACCTCTGCGTCGCCGTCTCCGCGAACCCGTGGATCACGCACAGGACGGCCCTCGGGAGGGACTTCGACATACTCATCAGCAGCTCCATGCTCGCCGACCCGAGACCCCCTGTCGTCGAGGAGGGCCTCCTTCGGAAGATCAGGCGCAAGGCCCGCGTCCTGGGGCGCTCCATGCTGCCGGCATCCACGCGGCCGGCGATGGAGCCATCCTGCCGCAACCTGTTGCTCCAGGCGCAAAGGACGGTGCCGGCCGTGAGCACGGTGCTGCGGACCCTCCACGCGCGCTGGCCCGACCGGCCGGTCTTTCTGTTCTGCAACCTGATGGTCACGCACGATCCCTACCTGTTCGAGCCGGACGACGCGGACTTCACCAGGCCGGAGGACGCGCCCGAGGGGCGCATACTGCCCCGTAGGGCGCAGAGAGACTACTGGCTGGACCTTCTTGGCGTCGAACCCGTTTCCCCGGCGAAGCTCGCCCGGATCCGTTGGTCGTACGACGCATCGGTGCGTTACGCGGACCGCCTGGCCGGGCGCATGGTCGCGGCTGTTGACGAGCACCTGGGGCCGGAGCCGGCCGACATCATCCTCACTGCCGACCATGGGGAGCTTCTGGGCGAACACGGCTTCTTCGACCACGGCGTGTTCCTCTACGAGCCGCTGGTGCACGTGCCGCTCCTCGTCCGGTCGCCCGGCTTGGGGCAGGGAGTGCGCGTGGGGCGAACCGTGCAGA
Source organism: Planctomycetota bacterium (assembly GCA_030604585.1). Classification (GTDB taxonomy): domain Bacteria; phylum Planctomycetota; class Brocadiia; order SM23-32; family SM23-32; genus JAUVVP01. The sequence goes on from JAUVVP010000078.1 coordinate 1,250, forward strand.
CCCACTGGGTCTGGTCGCTGATCATGCAGAGGGCCGGCCTGCTGGCAGAGGCCGACGTGCCCGCCGGCCAGGGAAGCCTGCGGGACGCCGCCTCGGGCGGCGGGGCCGACATGCCGGCATACTCGTTCTCTGACCCCGAAGCGGAACTGAAGCGGCTTACCGTCGCTATCACGGCCGCCGCGTGGTGCGGCGTGGACGCAGCGCGCGTCAACCCCAAGCCGATGGACGTCCACGTGCAGGCCGTGCGGCTCGGCCAGGCGGCCCTCATCCGCACAAGCAGCGGACGGACGGTGGCCTACCGGATCGCCGACGGGACCGTGGAACAGGAGCTATCAGGCCCCGAGGCCGAAGACGTGCGGGGCGCCCTCGAACCGCGCCTTTTGGACATGAGAGCAGATGCGCCGGCGGCCGTGGAGCGTGCGGCGACGGTGGACGAAGAGGTCATGAGGCGGCTGCGCGACCTCGGCTATACCGACTGAGCGCTGCAAGGAGAAATAGACGACGTGGAACCAACGGACCTCCAGGCACCGCCGATACGATTCGTCTCGGCCATCTGCTGGGACGCTTCGTTCCGCGAGAGCTTTGACGCGGTCGGCTGCCTGTTGAGCCAGACCGTGCCGAAGGACAGATACGAGCTGATCTTCGTCGAGTACTACGAAGAGGCGAACCCGGAGATCCTGGCGCTGGCGGAGCAGCACGAGAACATGCAGGTGGCGGCCCTGGGCAATCCCCATCCCGGCAAGGAGAACGAGCACAGCATCGGCGCCTGCGTCAACGAGGGCCTGCGCCGCGCCCGGGGCGACCTGATCGTCATACCCGACGCCGACGTGATGTTTGAGGAGGATTTCCTGGAGGAGGTGGTCCGCCAGCACGAGCGCTATGAGGAGCTGGCCCTTTACTTCTACCGCATGGATGAGCCCGCGACGGACCGGCCCCTGCCCCGCACGCTGCGCGCGCTGAAAAGGGTGTGTGAACTCCCCAACCCGGGCAACTACGGCGGCTGCCTGACGGTGCGGAAGAAATGGCTGGTCGAGATCAACGGCTACGACGAGGGCCCGCTCTTTCGCGGCTACAGCGGGGTGGACGTGGACACCGCCTCGCGGCTGCGCAGCCTCGGCCTGGCCATCAGATGGCATCCGCGCAAGTTCATCTATCACGGGCATCACCCCGGCGCCCGGAAGCCGCCGCCGGAGAACTTCGCGCGAATGGAGTATGCGCTGAACCGAGCGGTGCGGCGCATGAGGACCCGCGAGGTCCTGCCCGCCAGAGGCCTGGACCCCGACCTGCGCCCCGAATCCGCCCTGGGCGCCGACGAGGGACGGCAGCCGGCGAAGCCGACGGTCCGAGGCGGGAGCGGGGGCCGGCTGGCCGGCCTGGTGCGGCGCATGCTGCCGGCGGGCCTCCGGACCAGATTGATCGCGATTCTGAGGGACTGACTCCTTTACCCGGAACATCCGACATGTCGGAGCGGCATGCACAGAGCGTCGTGCTGGTATCTATAGACACCCTCCGTTACGACTGCGTCGGCGCCTGCCCCGACAAGCTCCACCTTGCCGCCTGCGGGCTCGAGTCGGAGCTGCACACGCCGAACCTCGACGCATTCTTCGATGAAGCCGTTTACTTCACCGGCTGTCTGACATCCGCTCCGAACACGACCACGGCCCACGCCTCGCTGATGACGGGCCTCTATCCGGCGCATCACGGGGCGCGGGCCCAGTTCAAATGGGGCCTGGCGGAAGGCGTGACGACGCTTGCGCAGGTGCTCAAGGCCCGCGGGTATACGACAGTCGCCGTGCAGGAGGAAGGCGAGGTCACCGTGCTGCGCACCGGCTCGGGCGTGCTGGACGGCTTCGACCACTTCTTCGATGACGAGGCCGAGGCGTGCCGCTACTGCCGGGACATCCCCGGCCCGGTGCTGCTCTTCCTTCACACCTTCGACGTGCACGCGCCTTACTGTTGGTCTTACCTCGAGCGCGTCTGCCGGCAGAGCGCCGCGCGCCAGGCCGCCGAAGCGCAGGTGGCGGAGCAACTCCACGTGTCCCCGCCGGCCGGGGACAGCATGGGAGAGCAGATGGCCTTCCGGCGGCGTGCCTCCCGCAGCGCCCGGCGGCTGCTCGACGGAAGGGCGGCCGCGCGCCTGTTCCTCCGCTGGTACGTGCGCGGGGTGAACTGGTTCGACGCGGTTCGTTGGCCGGGCATCGTCGGGGCGCTGCGCGACGCGGGCCTCTACGACGACGCACTTGTGGCGGTCTTCGCCGACCACGGCGAAGCGCTGTTGCCGGACTTCCGAGGCGCGCCCCTGGACCACGTGCCCTCGCTGCTCGAGGACGTGCTGCGCATCCCGCTGGCGGTTCGCGCCCCGGACCTGAAGGCTGCCAGGACGGACCGGCAGGTCTCGATCGTTGACCTTGCCCCCACCGTGCTCGACTACCTCGGCCTGGAGGACACCCGCATCGGTCGGGACGGGCGCACGGATTGCCGCAGCCTCCTCGACGCGCAAGTTCCCTCGGATCAGGCGGTGCACTTCGCGGAGGTATGGAGCAGGGCCGCGGACCGCCGACGGGGCAGCCCCGAAGACCACCATTTCCTTGGAGACGAGTCCCTGCCGTGGCGCCCGTATCAGGTCTGCGCACGGGCCGGCGCGCACAAGGTCTTCTGGCACCCGGGTCCGCCGAGGCTGGAGCGCTTCACGCCAGCCGCTCGGCTGGCGATGTTTCGCCTGAAGCGATGGCTGCGGCAGGTGCTGCCCGGCCGGGCCTTGAGGTTACTTGCGAAGCTGCCGGGGACCGCGCCAACTGGACGGGCTGGCACGCGCGAGGCCGGGAGCACGACGGCCGACGTGAACTGGCGGGATGCGCCCTCTTTCGGGGTTGACCTGCTGGAGGACCCGTTCGAGCAGAAGCCCGTGCTCCTTGCCAAAGGCGGGAAGGAAGGGACGTACGGCCCGCTGCTCGATCGTATCAGGGCCTACTGGGAAGGGGGAGTCATCGGGCCGCAGATAGACCTGCAGCGCGGCGACCTGGACACGGTGGCCCGCCGTCTGCGGCACCTCGGCTACCTGGAATGAACCGGCAATTGAAAGCTGCGCAGAACATGACGAAGCCCAACGTGGTGATCATAACGTTCGACTGCCTGCGGCCGGACCGCCTCGGGTTCGCGGGCTACCGCGGCGTGGAGACGCCCACCTTCGACGACCTGGCCGAGGAGTCGCTGGTTTTCGAGCGGGCCTACTGCCAGGCGCCGAACACGTGGATCTCCCACGCCAGCATGTTCACGGGCTGCTATCCCTCGCGCCACGGAGTGCGCACGCCCCTGGACGGCATGCGCTCGAAGGTCGCGACGATGGCGGAACTGCTCTCGGAGGCGGGCTACGCCACGTTCGGCCTGCCGGCTATGAACCTGCTGAGCCCGGAGGCGGGCTTCGCCCGCGGGTTCGACGCCTATACGCTGGAAGGTCTGGAGGGGCCGGAGGGCCGGTTCGGCTTCCGTGGCTGGCGCAGCGCGGGCAAGACCCTGGAGAGGTGTTTCGAGTTCCTGGACGGCGCTCGGACGCCCTTTTTCCTGTGGGTCCACTATTACGGCCTTCACCGCGCGCTGGAAGGCGGCCTTGACCTTCCCTCAAGCTACCGGCGGCGCTTCAGCGAATACGCCCAATACTACGACGGGAAGGTCTCTTTCGCGGACGCGGAGTTCCTGCGGCCTTTCGTTGAGCGCCTCCAGCAGGGAGGCCCGTGGGACAACACCGTCCTTGTGCTCTGGAGCGATCACGGCGACAGGCTCCATGCCGTCGAGCACCAGGGTGGCCAGTTCGCCCATAACTTCGACCTGGCCGAGGAGGTCGTCCGGACCTTGCTCATGATCCGGCTCCCGGGCTCCCGGTTGAGTGGGCTTCGCGGCGAGATCGCCAACTCCGTAGACATCCTTCCGACGCTGTGCGACGCCTGCGGGCTGGAGGCGCCGGACGGCGTTCAAGGCAGGTCGCTCCTGTCGCCCGCGGACGAGCCCGAGCGGCTGACCGCCTACTTCGAGAACCTGTGTCAGGGCTGCGTGGGCATCGTGAGGGACAGGAGCAAGCTCGTGCTGACGCTGGAGGAGATCCACTCGTCGGCGCCTGCGTCTCAGGGAGATCTGGCAAGGCTGCTCAAGCGGGCGAGTGCCGCCGCGCGTCGGCGTCTTGGCCTCGCGGTCAAGCGCCGCAGGAAGGGACCGGATGCGTGGTGGTCCGCCGGCGACCCGGCGAGGGCGCTGGAGGAACTGCTGAGATGGGGCACGCGGCAGCGGACCGTCGTGGACCTCGAGGCGGAGGGCCTGGAGCGGCCACACGATGCGCCCCTGCCGGACGAGGATGGGCTGATGGCCCTGATCGCCGACCACGGCCGCGGGGCCGGCGGCCCGGAGGCGCCGAAGCTGGACCGGGAGACCGTCGCCCAACGCCTCAAAGACCTTGGCTACCTGTGAGATCAGGTTGTGCGTTGGACCCGAGGGAACCGAATGTGATGGCGCAGCAACCGCTCATATCGGTGGTGATGTCCGTCTACAACGGCGCCCGCTTCCTGCGGGAGGCGATGGACAGCATGCTCGCGCAGACATTCGCCAACTTCGAGTTCGTCATCATCAACGACGGCTCCACGGACGGGTCCCGCGAGATCATCGAGGGGTATGACGACCGGCGCATCCGGCTCTACGAGCAGGAGAACCAGGGCATTGCGCGGGCCCTCAACCGCGGGATCGGCTTGGCGCGCGCCGGGCTGATCGCGCGCATGGACGCCGACGACATCTCGGCGCCGCGGAGGCTCGAAAAGGAATATGACTTCATGAGGTCGCATCCTGAGTTCGCGGTCGTCGCAGCCGGCACGGCCCTCATGACGGAGAGCGGGCGGCGCGGGCCGCTGTCTTTCGAAGCGGGAACTGCGTGGCGGGAACTCGGCGACGACGACATCGTGCGCAAGAGCCTGGTCTGGCACGGCTCGGTCATGTACGGCAAGGCCGAGTTTCTGGAGGCCGGCGGCTACCGGCCCGAGACCGTTCCGGCCGAGGACCTGGACCTCTGGCTGAGGTTGCGGCAGAAGCACCCGCTCGCCATGCTGAACGAGCTGCTCTACTACCAGCGCCGCTGGATGCGGCCTGCGCACAGGAGGCTGGTGGTCAAGCGGCGCGTGGCGCTGAACTACGCGCTGGAGCTGGACCGGCAGCGCCGCGCGGAAGGCGCCGACGAACTCCAGCGCGGCCGGCCCTCTCATAAGCCGGCCATCACGTGCGAAGAGGCGCGCCGGTGGGCGCTGATCGCCTTCGGCTTCGACCTGAGGACGTATCTCGGCGCCAGGGACTGGCGAGGCGCCTGGGCCTTCGCCCGGGCCTTCCTCGGCACCGATCCGACGAGCCCGCGCGTCTGGTTCCTCTTCATGCGGCGGATACTTTCCTGGGCCACCGAGTTCGTCAGGGCCAGGCTCCCGGCGGCACTGGGCGGACGCAGACCGAGGCGCGTGACGAACTGACATGAACGTGCTCCACATCAACACGAGGGCAATGAAGGGCGGCGCCGCGCTGGCCGCATACCGCCTGCACGTGGACCTGAGGGCCGGCGGCCATACATCCCGGATCGTCTCCAGCGATGAGGTCGAGGGCCGCGATGACCTGCAAACGTGGATGCCCCGTTCGTCGCTCTGGTCGCTGCTGTGGCAGATGACTTCCTGGTCGGAGATACACCTCGGGCTGGAGGGCCTGGCCAATCTTAACTCGTGGGCCGGATACCGCCGCCACGCAGACTGGGCCGACGTCATCAACCTGCACAACCTGCACGGCTGCTACTTCTCGATGCTCCTGCTGCCGCGGCTCCAGCGGCGGGCATCGCTGGTCTGGACGCTGCACGACATGTGGGCGCTGACCGGCCACTGCGCCTATCCGCTCGGGTGCGAACGATGGCTGACCGGCTGCGGCCGGTGCGGCAGGCTGACGGCTCCGCCGAGGATGGAAAGGGACACGACGCGGTTCCTGCACAAGATGCGTGCGCGCATCTATGCGAAGATCAACCCCGTCCTGGTGGCGCCGTCCCGCTGGATGCTGGCGCAGGCCCGGCGGGCGCCCCTGACGGAGGGCTTCCGCGCCGTCCACATCCCCTACGGGCTGGACACCTCGGTCTTCCGTCCGGTGGACAAGGCCGCTGCGCGCCGCATGCTGCGCCTGGGCGAAGGTGAACGCGTCCTCCTGTTCG
>JAUVVP010000402.1 GCA_030604585.1 Planctomycetota bacterium
CCGGCCTGGGCCGCCGGCTCATAGACGTGCTGGCCGAGAAGCAGGGAGCGTATCGGACGCGCCGGAGGTCGGTCTGGCTCTGGCGCTCCCTCGAGGTCGTCCTGGACCCGCTCAAGAGGGAGAAGCTGCTGCGGCTCTGCGAGGAGAACGGCATCACGCGCCTCTACTGCTTCGTCTCGCGTGTCGAGAACGAGCCCTACTTGCTGAAGCACAACTGGGAATTCGGCTATCTGTTGGACCTGTGCCGCCGGCGCGGCATCGAGGTCTACGCGCTGGTGGGCAACCCGCACTGGGCGGAGAAGTCATATCGTGAGGAGATAGGGGCTCTGCTCACGAGCATCGTCGAGTTCAACGCCCGCGCGCAGGAAGGCAGCGGCGGGTTCGCAGGTTTGAAGCTCGACGTTGAGCCGCACGCCCTGCCCCAATGGAAGACGCCGGCCGGGCGCGGCCGCCTGGTGAGCGATTACCTGGAGATGCTGGATTACGTCAAAGCCGTGCTTGGCCACCAGGCGGCGGAGCTGAAGATCGCCGCCGACGTGCCGCTCACCTACGCCGAAGTGGCCCTGCCGGACCAGGAGGGAGCGACTCTGTTCGAGGTGCTCTGTGGCCGCGTGGACGAGCTGACGGTCATGGCCTACGTAGACACGCCGGAGGCCGTCGTCCAGAAATCGCTGCCGCTCCTCCAGGTGGCCCAGGAGCACGGCGTCCCCATTGAGATCGGCATCGAGACGACTCCGGGCCGGCCGGGCGGCGCCTTTGCCGCCGGGCGGTCCATGGAGGAGGTAGTCGTTGCCCTGGACCGGGTTTACGAACGGTTGGCCGGGTTTGAGGTTTTCACCGGCTTTGCGCTCCATGACTACAGCAGTCTTGTCCAGTTGATCGAGAGAAGCCATGGCCATTAAGTTCCGCCGCATCGAAGACCGTAAGGAATCGGTGGCCCAGCTGCGCCGACGCACATCGGACAGGAAGGCACGCCGGCGCATCCTGCCGAAGCTGATGATCGTCGTGGTCATCGCCCTGGTCATCGGCGCCTACTTCGCGTACTTCCGCCCGCCGCAGATCGTGGCCCCCTTCCTGGTCCACGTCGAGGCCGTGCAGGTCTCCTCGCCGGTGGCCGGCACCCTCGTCTGGCTGGTGGACAAGGACGCGAAGGAGATCGAGCAAGGCGACGTCATCGCCCGCATCGAGGCGCAGCCTCAGACCAGCGGCTCCCCGGGGGCCCGGCTGACGGAACTCCGGCTCCGCTCGGCGGCGGCCGGCGCCGAGCTGCAGACGGAGCAGGCCAGTCGCGATGCGCTCCAGGTCCGGCTGCAAGAACAGGAACGGCAGCTCGGGGTCCAGGTCGGCCTCCTGGAGGAGCGGTTGGGCCGCTCCGAGACCGACGTGCGCGAGGCCGCCAGGAAGCTCTCCGCCCGTCAGGAAGACCTCGAGACGGCCGAGGAACTCAAGCCGCTCGGCGCGGCTACCGAGAGCGACTACCTGACCGCCACACGAGCCGTTGAAGAGGCCGAAGCCGCCCATCAGACGGCCCAGAGCCACCTGCGCAGCCTGAAGGGCGAGCTGGCGGCGGCCAGGGAATCGTTGGAAGGGTTCCAGACGACGAAGCGGGCCTCCCTCGCAGCCGCCGAGAGCCGCATCCGGGGCGCGCAGAGCAGTAACGAAGCGCTCCGCCAGGCAAGGGAGCCCCTGGTGGCCGCCTTCTCCGAGGAAGGCGCCCAGTACAACGTGCAGGCCCCCGTCACCGGCATCCTGTTCGAGCTGGACGTGACCGAGAAGAGCTACATCCAGGAAGGGGAAGCCCTTCTGAGCCTCTACACGACGGACAGCAAGGTGGCGCGCGCATATGTGCCGGTACGCTACCGTGAGGGGCTGCGGCTGGGGGCGAGTGCGCGCCTCTATGCCAAGGGCTACAAGGAGTCAGGGGCCGGGGAGGTAGTCTACATCCATGACCGCGTCGTTCCCCTGCCGCGCAGCCTGTCGCGGCGCCTGGGCTACGACGAGGCGAACGTCGTGCCCGTGGACATAAGCCTGACCGGCGCCCCCAGCGCCCTGTTCGTGCCGGGTCAGGCCGGCAAGGCCGTAATAAAGAAGTGAGATGGAAACGCTCGAGCGGCTCCTCATCTTTGCCCAGGACTACATGCTGTACGTGCGGGATCAGTTCGCCGAACGTACGCTGTTGACCTGGTTCCTTTTCTTCTTCCCGCTGGTGGTGTTCTTCGAGCTTCCGCGCTACGCAACCCCCCTGCTGGTTCTGCCGATCCTGAGGCTCTTCGGCTGGCCTCGCGATGACAGCGCGCAGAGAGAGGAGTTCCTGCGGACCAACCCATCGGTGAGCATCATCGTGGCCGCGCGCAACGAAGAAGAGGTCATCGCGCAGACGATCGAGTCGCTGCTTTCCATGGATTATGACAACAAGGAGATCATAGTCGTTGACGACGCCAGCACGGACCGTACGTATGAGGTCGCCCGGCAGTACGCCGACCGCGGGCTGATAAAGCTCTTCAGGAACACGGCAGCCTCGGGCCGTGGGGGCCGCCCCATCGCATCGAATTTCGGCTTCCGGATGTCTACCGGAGACTTCATCATCAGCGTGGACGCCGATACGACCTTCGACCGGAACCTGCTGCACCAGATGATCGGGCCGTTCTACAACCCAGCGGTCGGCGTGGTGGCCGGCAACATCAAGGCCCGCAACGCCGGTCAGTCCGTCTGGGCCGACCTCCAGGCAGCCGAATACCTGATGAGCATAGGCCTGTGGAAAAGGTGGACGAACCTGCTGGGCACCACCCTTCAGGCATCCGGGGCGTGCGGGGCGTTCCGCCGGGAGGTCCTGGAGGATTCGGGAGGCTGGTCCGCCGAGATAACTGAGGACATTGACGTGTCCATGAAGGCCAAGAAGCTGGGCTGGAAGGTCGTCTTTGCCCCCGAGGCCATCGCCATGACGACCGTGCCGGCCACTGGCGCAGAGCTGGTGCGGCAACGCGTCAACTGGGACCGGGGCGTGCTGCGGCTCTACTATCACAAGCACGGCGACGCGATGAAGTTCTGGCGGTTCGACCTCGCCACCGCGTGGGAAATGGGCTTCGAGTACCTCATTACCGTCGTCTTCAACATGCTGTATGCCATCTACATCGTGCTGATGGTCGCCTTCGCC
>JAUVVP010000433.1 GCA_030604585.1 Planctomycetota bacterium
CCGGCCTGGCGTACGCCGAAGAGCCCGCCATCGCCATGGTCGAGATCACCAACGAGAACGGGCTGCTCAGCGTCTGGTTCGGCTCCGGCGGCAGCCTGGACGATCTGCCCCAGCCCTACACCGACGAACTGCAGCGGCGCTTTAACGCCTGGCTGCAAGGCCCCTACGCCTCCACCGAGGAGCTCAAGGCCGCCTGGGACGAGGGAGAGATCATCGGCAGCGATGAGAACCTCATCCCCATGGCCCCCTACATGCAGGTGGCGGGAACGGCCGAGGCGACGCTCACCGAGCAGGCCGGCCCCGACCGCTTGGTCCATACCGTAAGGGTGCAGGCGCAGAGCGACGAGGCGTGGCACACCCAGCTCCTCTGGCGCCCCGTGGCCGTTGAGGGCGGCGTACCCTATGCACTCAAGCTCAGGATGCGGGCCAGCCGCCGCGAGCAAGTGCACGTCAGTTGCGGCCAGAACCACGACCCCTGGGGCTCGCTCGGGCTCTACCAGACCGTGACCGTCGGGCCTGAGTGGCGGGACTACGCGTTCTACTTCCCCGCGACCGTGAGCGACGCGCCCGATGCAGACGGGCAGGGCGGAGCCCGGATCTCTGTGTCCGGGCTGGCCAAGGCGGGGCTCGAGTTCCAGGTGGCGGACGTGAGCCTGACGAAAGCCGCCGTCATCGGACTTCTGGCTGACGAGGAACTGGGCCGCGTGGGCTGGGTGCGCAAGCGCTACTGGGGCCGCCGCACGGAGGCCTTCCGGCTGGACGTGGTCCGGTTCCTGCGCGACACCGAGGTCGGCTTCTACAGGGACATCGTCGCCTACCTGAAGGACGACGTCGGTTGTCGCATGCCCATCACGGGCACGGCCATCGGCAACACGCCCCCTCACGTGGCGGCCGAGACGGTCGACTTCCTCGACTCCCACAACTACTGGCAGCACCCCCACTTCCCCCGCCGCCCGTGGGACCGCGAGGACTGGTTCGTCCAGAACAAGGCGATGGTCGACGACCCGCAGGGCTCGACGCTCATCGGGCTGGCCGCGCGGCGCGTCTTCGGCTTCCCCTTCACCGTCAGCGAGTACAACCACCCGGCGCCGAACGAGTACCGCGCCGAGGGCTTCCCCCTGATGGCCGTCTTCGGGTCGCTGCAGGACTGGGACGGCATCTTCACCTACACCTACGCGCACACCGACTTCGAGCGGGACAACTTCGCCACGTTCTTCGACATCAAGGCCGACCCCGTCAAGCTGGCCGTGCAGCCGGCCTGCTCGGACATCCTGCGCAACCACCGCATCGCTTCGGGCGCCGAGCCGCTGGCGATCGACATGCCCCTTGAGCAACGGCTGCGCTTCATGCTGTCGGGTCAGCCGTGGCGCTTCGCGCCCCATGCGTTCAGCGGCGACGCCGACCCGCTCGCCTGGCAGAAGCGTCCCGTCGGCATCCGCGTAGATGGCAAGGAGCCCACCCTGAGGGCCGGCGAGGCCGGCGAGGTGCACTGGACGGTCGGCGAGGGCAGAGGGGGCCGGGGGTGGGTCACCTTTGTAGGACCTACATGCGTGGGGAGCATCGGCTTCCCGGCCGGTCGGACGTTGGACGGCGGCCCCTTCCTCATGGAAGCAGGGACCTACTCGCCGACCCAGTTCTCGGTCGTGATGATCAATGCGGTCGAGGGGCAGAAGATCGGGGAGCCCGGCCGCTACCTGGTCACGGCCGTCGCCCGTGCCGAGAACGAGGGCATGGGCTGGAACGCGGACCGCACGTCGGTCGGCAGCCAGTGGGGCCGGGGGCCGACGCTCTGCGAAGGCGTGGACTTCGGCCTGGGGGTGACCCACGGCGACCGGTCAGTTGAGTTCTTCGCGCTGAACCCCGACGGCACCCGGAAGCACAGCATTGCGCCGCACGCCGTCGCCCGTCCGGCGCCCGACGCCTCGCTGTTCGAGCCTTCACCGCGACACGAAACGCTCTGGTACGAACTTGTGATCGGCGGCTGATGGCAGACACTGTCAGGAGCAAAGGAACATGCTGCCCCTGTCCGCCTCCAAGGTACTGATCGTTGACGGCGTCGAGGACGACCCCCGTATGCGGGAGCGGGCCGGGCGGCTGCGTTCAGGCATCGCCGCCGATGAGGTCCGGCACGTCAGCGACGAGGAGCTCAGTGAGATCGCCGAACGGGAGCTGACGGGCCTGGGGAGGCACGGAATGCGTGCCGACATAGAGCCCGTCGTCATCTTCAACCGTTTCCGCTTCGACGACAGCGAGGACGAAGGGCGCCGCCGCATCGAGGCGTTCCCGGCGCTCAACGTAAGCAAGCTCAACGGCTACGGAGGCTTCGAGTGGCGCGATTCAGGCTCTGCCGCCTATCGTGAGGGAACGGGCCTGGTCTGCCAGCCGGCCTGGCAGCTCCACACCATCGTCGGCTGCCACTTCCGGTGCGCCTACTGCCACCTGGGCTGGTTCCTCAACGTCATGCTGAACATGGAGGAGTTCGTTTCGCGCCTGGATGAATGCCTGGCAGGCTGCCCCGGGCAGACGCTGTTCCAGTACGACAACCACACCGACACGGTGTGCTTCGAGCCCGAGTACGGCGGGGCAGGGCTGCTGATCGAGTACTTCGCCGGCAAGCCAGGCAGGGCGCTGGAACTCTACGTCGGCAAGAGTGACCACGTGGACTTCCTGCTCGACTACGACCATCGCGGCCACACCGTCTGCTGCTGGAGCCTGGGCGGACGGACCCAGTGCGAGGAGTTCGAGAAGGGCAGCGCTTCGATGGAGGGCCGCATCGAAGCCGTGCGCAAATGCCAGGAGGCCGGTTACCCCGTGCGCGTGCGCCTATCCCCCATCATCCCCGTCAGGGGCTGGCGAGACGAGTTGCGCGAGATGATCGAGCTGCTCTTCGCCGCCGCCCGGCCGGACGTCATTACCTTCGAGACCATCCGCTTCCTCGACTATGCGCAGATGCGCGAGCTCTTC
>JAUVVP010000121.1 GCA_030604585.1 Planctomycetota bacterium
CCGATCGCCACGGACGGACTGGAGGCGTTCCGGCTGGAGCACCTCAGCCCGGAAGCCCTCACCTACCTGGAGAGGTCGGGCGCCATGCAGCCGACGCCCATCGAGCGCCTGGCCCACATGAACCAGCCGAGCATTGACCTCTACCGCGAGAGGGGCGTGGACCTGCGGACGCAGCCCCTCGAGGTGGGCGTTTGCAGCCAGCATTGCAACGGCGGGTTCGCAGTGGACTGGTGGTGGGAATCGAACGTGCGGCACCTCTTCGTTATCGGCGAGCTTGGCGGCACGCACGGCGTGAAGCGCCCCGGCGGCTCGGCACTCAACGCCGGCCAGGTGGGCGCCCTGCGCGCGGCACAGCGAATAGCCCACGTCTACGGCGAACACCATCTGCCCGCGGAGCTGTTCGGCCGACTGACGCGGGAATCGGTCGAGCATCTTGCGGAACAGGCCTCGCAAACGAAGACGCCCGGCGCCGGCGCCCTGGATTGCGTGAACGTCAAGCAGGAGATACAGCGGCGGATGAGCCGGTTCGCCGGCATGGTGCGTTCTCTGCCCGGCGTCGGGGAAGCTCTCGCCGCCGCCCGAAGCCAGTGGCGCGCGATCCTTGAGAGGGGCCTCAGCCAGGACGGAGAAGGATACCTAAGAGCCCAGGAGGTCCGCGAACTGGCCCTGGCACAGCTCGCCTACCTGGAAGCGATCCGGGCGCTGCTCGAACGCGGGAGCGGCTCGCGCGGCTCGCACCTGGTGACCGACCCCTCGGGCTCCCTTCCGCACCCTGACCTCGGAGAGGAATGGAAGTTCCTGCCGGAGAACGTCGCCCTGCGGGATGAGATCATCGAAGTAGCTTACGAGGCGGCGGACGACGAGTTCCGGACCCGCGTCACGTCGCCGCGGCCGGTGCCGGCCGGGGAGTTCTGGTTCGAGAACACCTGGGCGCAGTTCCGGGACGCCACGATATTCCAGGAAGGGCCCTCCGAGCAGCCGAGGCCCTACAAGACGCATGGCGAGGAGGGATAGGCCGCAGCCAGGGGCAGACGAGGCGGCCCGTTGTCGCCGCGGGTTGCCCTTCAGGTATCGTGGGCACCCTCAGTCGGCCGGTCAACAGAGAACGGGGAGAGCGATGGCGCGTTTCGATCGAATGACGGTTCTGAACGCCATGCTGGAGACGGGACTGGTCCCGGTCTTCTATCATGGCGAGCCGGAGGTGGCCAGGCATATCGTGGCAGCGTGCGCGGAGGGCGGCGCGGCCCTGGTCGAGTTCACCAATCGGGGCGACCGGGCACTGAACGTCTTCACGGAGTTGGCCGCCTGGTGTGAGGGAGCCCATCCCGACGCGATGCTCGGCGTGGGCTCCGTCATTGACGCGCCGACGGCCGCCCTCTACATCGCGGCCGGGGCGAACTTCGTCGTCGGCCCCATCCTGAACGCCGACGTGGCCCGGCTGTGCAACCGGCGCAAGGTCGCCTACTGCCCCGGCTGCGGGAGCGTGAGCGAGATATCGGCGGCGGAGGAGCTGGGCGCCGAGATCGTCAAGATTTTCCCCGGCGGCCAGGTGGGCGGACCCGCCTTCGTGAAGGCGGTCCGGGGTCCGATGCCCTGGACCCGGCTGATGCCGACCGGCGGGGTGGACGCCACCGAGCAGAGCGTCAAGGGCTGGATAACGGCCGGCGCCGCCTGCCTGGGCATGGGCAGCCGGCTCATCCGCAAAGACCTCGTGGAGGCGGGTGACTTCGCCGCCATCCGCGACAACGTCCGGCAGGTCCTCCAGTGGATTCGGGAAGCCAGAGAGCAGTGAGATACCGTCGCGTCGCGTCGCTGAAGACACCCGAGGAGTTCCGAGCGCACGTGGCGGGGCTCGGGATCGAGCTGCCCCTCGACGACGAGCCGGCCACGGGCGAGGACGCGCCGCTCGCGCAGCCCTACCGCCTGCCCGACGGCTTCACGGTCGGCAACCGCCTCTGCGCGCACCCGATGGAGGGCTGGGACGGCACACCGGACGGCAAGCCCGGCGAACTGACCTTCCGCCGCTGGCGCAACTTCGGCCGCAGCGGCGCCAAGCTCATCTGGGGCGGGGAGGCCGTCGCCGTCCAGCACGAGGGCAGGGCCAACCCGCGCCAGTTGATGATCTGCGAGGCCAACCTGACTGCCCTGACCGACCTGCGCCGAGCGCTGGTCGAAGCCCACGAAGAACGCTTCGGCCGCACGGACGACCTGCTGGTCGGATTGCAACTCACCCATTCGGGCCGCTTCAGCCGCCCGAACCGCAACGACCGGCCCGAGCCGCGCATCCTCTATCGTCATCCCGTGCTCGACCGGAAGTTCGGCGTCCCGGCCGACCACCCCGTCCTGACCGACGCGGAGATCGAAGGCATCATCGAGCGCTTCATCGGCGCGGCGCAGATGGCGCGGGATGCCGGGTTCGATTTCGTGGACGCCAAGCACTGCCACGGCTACCTGGGCCACGAGTTCCTGAGCGCCCACATCCGGCCCGGCCCCTTCGGGGGGAGCTTCGAGGACCGCACGCGGTTCCTGCGGCTGGTGGTGGACGGCATCCGCCGGCGCGTGCCGGGCCTGCGCATCGGCGTCCGCCTTAGCGCCTTTGACATGCCCCCCTTCCGCGCGGGACCCGATGGGATCGGCATCCCCGAGGACTTCCCCATCCCCTACACCTACGCCTTCGGGGCAGATCCCGCGGACCCGCTCCAGCCGAGACTGGAGGAGGCGGAACGCTTCCTGGGCCTCCTGGAGGAACTCGGGATCTGGCTGGTCAACGTGACGGCGGGCAGCCCTTACTACAGTCCGCACATCCAGCGTCCAGCCCTCTACGCGCCTGCGGACGGCTATCCGCCGCCGGAGGACCCGCTGGTGGGCGTGGCCCGTCAGATGGGAGCCGCGAGCCGCCTCAAGCGGAAGTTCCCCCGGCTGGCGATTGTCGGCTCGGCCTACACTTACCTTCAGGAGTGGCTGCCCCACGTGGCGCAGCATGCCGTGCGCACGGGGGCCGTTGACTTCGTGGGGCTGGGCCGTATGATGCTCTCCTATCCCGAGATGCCGGCGGACATGCTGGCCGGGCGGCCGCTGGCGCGCAAACGCATCTGCCGCACCTTCGGCGACTGCACCAGCGGCCCGCGCATGGGGCTGGTCTCCGGCTGCTACCCGCTGGACGAGTTCTACAAGCGCCGCCCGGAGGCCGAGGAGCTGAGGTCGGCGAGGTCTTCGCGCCGGGAATAGGCCGGCGGGAGGGGTAACATGGTGGCAACCCAGGAAACGAACGTTCGCCCGATCGCAGCCTCGCTCCACTTCCTGCCCGTTCAGACGCGGGTGCCGCTGAAGTTCGGGCCGGAGACGCTCACGCACGTCACCTGCGCACGCGTGCACCTGCGCGTGCAGGGCACGGGCAGCAGGTCCGCCGAGGGGTGGGGTGAGACGCCGCTGAGCGTGCAGTGGGTCTGGCCCAGCAGCCTCGGTTACGAAGAGCGGCACGAGGCCCTCAAGGCGTTCACCGTCGGGCTCGCCGAGGCCTGGGCGGCGTTCGACGTTGCGGGGCATCCCGTAGAGGTGGGCCACGCGTTCCAGCAGGCCGAGCTGCGCCGCCTCCTCGATGAGTTCAACTCCGGCCGGGCCGAACCCATGCCGTGGCTGGCGGCGCTCGTGTGCTGTTCCCCGTTCGACATCGCCCTGCACGACGCCTACGGCGAGCTGCACGGGGTGCCGGTCTACGAGACCTACAACGACCGGTTCATGAACGCGGACCTTGCGGAGGTCCTCAGCCCTGCCGAGGGCGCCGGCGTGTCATTCGCCGGGAAGTATCCGGAGGACTTCCTGGTCGCGCCTCGACCGGATGCGCTGCCGGCCTGGCACCTGGTGGGCGGCAAGGACCTGATCGAGGAATCCGAGCTGACCGGCGCCGAACCGGACGACGGCTACCCTGTGCTGCTGCGCGACTGGATCCGCCGCGACGGGCTGAAGTGCCTCAAAGTCAAGCTGCGGGGCGATGACACCGAGTGGGACTACGCGCGCCTGACGAAGGTCGGACGGATTGCCGCCGAGGAGGGCGTGGACTGGCTGAGCAGCGACTTCAACTGCACGGTCAGGGAGCCGGCGTACGTGAATGACATCCTGGACCGGCTGATGGCCGAGAATCCGCGCATCTACGGGATGGTCCTCTACGTCGAGCAGCCGTTCCCCTACGAGCTGGACGAGAACCGCATAGACGTGCACAGCGTCTCGGCCCGCAAGCCGCTCTTCATGGACGAGAGCGCCCACGACTGGCCCCTGATCCGGCTCGGGCGCAGCCTGGGATGGACGGGCGTGGCCCTGAAGACCTGCAAGACGCAGACCGGCGCCGTGCTGAGCCTCTGCTGGGCCAGGGCGCACGGCATGACGCTGATGGTGCAGGACCTGACCAACCCCATGCTGGCGCAGGTCCCCCACGTCCTGCTGGCCGCCCACGCCGGCACGATCATGGGGGTCGAGACCAACAGCATGCAGTTCTATCCCGAGGCCTCGCTGCCGGAGGCCGCCGTCCATCCGGGCCTTTACACACGGCGGGATGGGCAAGTGGCCCTGTCCACCATCGAAGGGCCGGGCTTCGGCTATCGCGTGGGCGAGGTGCGCCGGGAACTTCCCGAGCCCGTCGCCGTCTTCGGCTGATCGCGCTCGAAGGCTGCCCGTCGCGTGCTCGCGCCGACCGGCGCCGTTGCCCTGCTGCCCGCGCCGGTTCAGCGTGGCAGCGGGACGCGCTTCCCCCCTGCCGCAAGGCTTTGCCCCGCCGCGTCCAGGAATGCCATGACCTCCAGCGTCTCCTCGATGGGGATGGGCGAGGCGCCGCTCTGGAAGAACCGGACTATGTCCTTGAGCATTATGGCGTGCGCCGGTGGCTCGTCGGCGGCCCTGCCGTGCACGGTGCCGCTCTTGCAGAAGAGGGTGCAGCCGAAGTGGTAGTCCGAGAAGCGCGTCCCCCGCACGGTGCCGACGCGCCCGTCCTCCCAGACGCCCACCAGCAGGTCCATGTCCTCGCTGTGGACCGCCTGAACCGTCCTGCAGCCCCTCCCCATATAGGAGAACAGGAGGTCGGCGCCATGCACGCCATACCAGAAGTAGGTGGGATAGTCGTCCAGGATCGGCATGGTGCCGAAGGCCTCGCACGAGCCGACTTCGTCGTCGGGCGCCGCCAGGTCCGTAACGCCGGCGGAGAAGCGGATGGAAGAGGCCGACATGACGGGGACGTTGCCCCCGGCGGCGATCTCGCCGATCCGCTGCGCGTCGGCGAACGAGCAGGCCAGCGGCTTATCCATGAAAACGGGCTTGCCGAACTGCGCCAGGACTTGGAACTGCTCCAGGTGCTGGCGCCCGTCCACGCTGTGCAGCAGGAAGGCGTCCATGTCCTCGCCCAGCCGTTCGATGGAATCGCAGATGGCTATGCCGTGCTTGTCGCGGATCGTTTGGGTGAATCCTTCGACGCGATCGCGGCTGACGGCGCACAGTTCGCTGCCGCCCGGATAGGCGCCGACGACCCGCGCGCCCCCAACGAAGTGCGGATTGTCCTCGTAGTTGAGGACGCTGACGAACGCCTCACAATGCGAGGTGTCCAGCCCGACCATCCCAATCCTGATGTCGCCCATCTTCCCCTCCCGGCGCATGGTTGAAGAGGCGACATTGTATCGCGGGCGGCTGCCAACGGCCAGCCCCCGCCGTTCGCCCGCAAGAGCCCGCCAGGCCCATCCACCGGCATGGGCGAATGAGCTTGCGATAGGGACAAACGCCGGTACACTGCTTCATCAGCCTGCCCGGGGCAGATGCCGAAGTCCCGCAGGGACGACTGACACCATGCCGGAAAGGAGGCGGGAATGAAACAACTCGTGCTGGGAAAGGGGCGGGCCCGCGTCGAGGAAGTGCCGGAACCGAAGGCGGAACCGGGCTGGGCGGTGATAAAGGTGATGGCCCTGCCCATCTGCGGCAGCGACAAAGGCGCCTTCTTCATGGAAGCGGAGAACCGATGGGCGGGCCACGAGGGCACAGGCGTGATCGCCGAGACCGCAGGGGACAGCCGGTTCAAACCCGGCGACCGCGTCCTGATCTCACCGCAGGGCGGCTGCGGCACCTGCGAGCTGTGCCTGCTGGGGGACTACATCTACTGCCCGGACAGCCCGCCGACGACCAGCCACTACGCGCAGTTCGTCAAGAAGAAGGAAGATATCCTGCCCCTACTGCCGGACGACATATCGTTCGAGCTGGGCTCGCTGGCGCTCGCTCGAGAGGTTCTTTGAGAGAGGATTTGCCTACTGCGTTTGGCAGGGAGAAGGCCTGGTGAGTTCATGCGTAGCTATCGCGGCCAGCGGACAGAGGCGCGGACTTCGGCCC
>JAUVVP010000232.1 GCA_030604585.1 Planctomycetota bacterium
CATTGACGGCGGCTCCACGGACGGCACGGTGGACATCATCGGGAAGTACGAACGGTGGCTGGACTTCTGGACCAGTGAGCCGGACCAGGGACAGAGCGACGCCATCAACAAGGGGCTGGAGCGGGCCACGGGCCAGGTGCTTGCATATCTGAACAGCGACGACATCTACCTGCCCGGTGCCCTCGGGACGGTCGGCCGCGCGTTCGCCGATTCTGCGGTGCAATGGGCCTCCGGCCGCTGCCGGCTGGTGGGGCGAGCGACCCGCGGGCTTGCCACGCTGCCGCGCAGGCCTTGGCGGGAAAGATGGCGCTGGCTGGTGCGGAACTGCATCTTCCAGCCCTCCACCTTCTGGCGAAGGGAAGTCGCCGACCAGGTCGGCCCATTCTCGACCGACCTCCACCTGCTGATGGACTACGAGTATTGGCTGCGGATGGTCGTCGCCGGGCACTCGGTCACGTGGATGGACGTATGGCTGTCCGGCTATCGGCTGCATCAGCAGAGCAAGACGTCGAGTCACGACGACGAGTTCTGGCGGGAGTCCGAGATGGTGCGTGCGCGCTACGTGGCGATCCTGTCGGCCGGGGAAAGGCGCAAGGCGGAGCGTGCCGTCACGGCGCTGCGGGGCAGGAGGCTGCGCTGGCAGGCATGGCGCGAGGCCAGAGCAGGCGAACCCGTCGCATCGCTGAGCGACCTGGGGGCGGCCATGCGCGCCTCCCCCCGCCTGCTGCTCAGCCCCAGGACGGCGGCTGCGCTGCTGCTGGCGCTGTTCGGTCTGCTGTGCTTGAAGCCGCTGGGGTTCGCCCTGCGCCTGCTCGGAGGAAGTAAGGCGTCGCGTTAGCGAAGGAGCTGTCGAGGAGCTGCATGGCCACGCCACGGCTGCTTATCGTCTGTCACTGCTTTGCGCCGTCCACTGCGACCGGCGCCAGGCGGTCCACGCGCCTGGCCAGGTTCATGGCGGCGCGCGGCAGCCCGCCGGTGGTGGTGACGGCCGCGCTGCCCTTCTACGGCGAGGCGGTCGGCGGAGACGCCCGCGCCAGGGACGATTTCGAGGTCCATGAGGTGCCGTACTCGAGCCTCTATGCGGCGCTCGAAAAGGCCGGCGGGGCGGCGCGAACGCTGAAGAGCGTCCTCCTGGGGCTCGCCTATCGCCGCGCCATCGAGTGCGCGTTGCGCGCGGGCGCGGCGCCGGATCTCCTTTACTTCTGCGGCAACCCCTTCTGGTACTTTCCGCTGGGTCGCTACTTCCGCGCGCGCTGCGGCCTCCCTTACGCGCTCGACTTCGCCGACCTCTTCTACATGAAGGGCGTCCCCTACCGGATGGCCCATCGCGGTGGGCTGCGGCAGTACTTCGACCGCGCCGCCGAGGCGGTGGCCGCGGGCGGCGCCGGGCTCCTCGTCCACACCACCGAACGCCAGACGGCGATCTACAGGCGGCGCTATCCGGCCAAGGACGCCGATGAGTTTGCCACCATCCGTTGGGGCTATGACGCGGAGGTCCTGGCCTCTGTCGAGCCGGCGGCGAAGGAGCGCGCCGACGTGTTCCGCCTGGCGATCTTCGGCAAGTTTGCCACTTACGGCGCGGGCGACGCCCGGGCGCTTGCGCAGGCCGTCGGTGCCTTCCACGCCCGCCGCAGGGCCGAGGTGCTCCACCTGGGCGAGGCGGAGGCGGAGCTTGAGGCGGCCTTCCGGCGGGAGGGCCTGTCGGGATGCTTCAAGCAGATGGGCATGCGGCCCTACCGGCAGGGCCTCGCGGTCCTTGCCTCGGCCGACTGCCTGGTGCTCAATGCGATCTCCGACGTCTCCCTGCCGGCGAAGCTCTACGACTACATCGGCCTGAACAAGCCGGTCCTTGGGTTCGTTGCCCCCGATTCGGCGGCCGGGCGACTCCTGGACGAGTTCCCCGGGGCCTATATCGTCGGCACGGCGCGCGAGGCGCAGGATGCGCTGCACAGGATTGCCCAGGACAGGATACGATGCCTTGACCCGGAGCTGGACGCCGCCGAGTTCAGCCAGCAATACCAGTTCGAAGGGCTCCTGGATGCCCTGATCGCCGCGATGGACAAGGAGTCGGGCCGACGTGGCTGACCGAACGACCAGGATTGTGCTGATAACGGTGGACAGCCTGCGCGCCGATGCGCTGGGCCTCTACGGCGCGCCGCCCGCCACGCCGAACCTGGATGCCCTCGGCGAGGAGGCGCTCGTGTTCCAGAACGCCTTCGCCACGGGGCCGCACACCACGCAGTCGTTCCCGGGCATCCTCGCCTCCAACTATCCGACAACCGGCGGCACGGTGCAGAACCTGGCCTCGAGGGTGTCCGTCGCCGAGCACTTCCGGTCGGCGGGGTTCAGCACGGCCGGCTTCCACTCTAATCCGCTGCTTTCGCGCAGCCGGGGTTATGCGCGCGGGTTCGACGCGTTCTGGGACTCGCTGCCGGAACCGGGAGGGGGCGTGCAGCACCGGCCGCCGCGCGTCCTGGACCGCATCAGCGCGTGCGTCGCCCGTCGCTCTCCGCTGCTTTTCGGGCTGGCCAGGCGGGCCTACCGGGCGTCGGCCAGGCGCCTGCGGCAGATCGAGCTGCCCCATGAGTCCGCCGAAACGGTCAACGAGCGCGCCATCGAATGGCTGCGGAGCGCGGGCGAGAGCTTCTTCCTCTGGCTCCATTACATGGACCCCCACTGGCCGTACGCGACGCGGCTGCCGGGCCTGTCGGAGCGGGAGCGGAAGGAGGCCCGGCGTCTGTCGAAGGAGGCCCTGAGGCGGCCCGGCCGGCTGCGCGAGGACGACGTGGCGCGGCTGCGGGAGTTCTATCTGCGCGAGGTCGGGCACCTGGACGAATGCCTCGGGCGGCTCTTCGATTTCATGAAAGGGGCGGGGCTCTGGCAGGGGACCGCCGTCTTCCTGACCAGCGACCACGGGCAGGCGTTCATGGAGCACGGCATCACCTTCCACGGCGACCTGCTCTACGACGAGCTGATCCGCGTACCGCTGATCGTCAAGGCGCCCGGCATCGAGCCGGCGACCCGGGGCGGTGTGGCCAGCCTGATCGACCTGGCGCCGACGCTCTGCCAGGTGGCGGGCCTGGAGAAGCCCGGCACCTTCGAAGGCCGTCCGCTTCTGGGAGCGCCGCCGAGGGAGGCCGCCTTCGCCGAGACCGCCTTCCGGCTGTTCGTCTCGGAGACGCCGAAACGCGTCGCCGTCCGAACCGCCGGCTGGAAGCTGATCCGAAGCGCCGAGGATGGGGCGGAAGAGCTGTACGACATGGCTGCCGATCCCGGGGAAAGGCGCAGCGTCCTGGCGAGCCGGCCCGAGGTGGCCGACAGGCTGAGGGCGCTGCTGGAGGACCATCTGAACCGGGAACGCCCGCGCCTTGAGCGTCGCCATGAGCCGCCCTCGGGCGCCGCCGAGGACGAGACCGTGCGGGCCCGCCTGCGGGCGCTCGGTTACATGGACGAAGCGGAATAGGGGCGGTGCCGCCGTTTGGGTAGCCCCGGGCGTCTCGCCCGGGGGAGACGAGCACGAGCAGCAGCACCGCTTGGGTAGCCCCGGGCGTCTCGCCCGGGGAGACGAGCAGGAGTAGGAAGGTAACGAAGATGCGCGTGATGCAGCTCACCACCGACCTGCGTTTCGGCGGCGCCGAGCGGGTCATCTTCAACCTTGTGCGCGGCCTGCGCGACAGGGGGGTCGAATGTGCAGTGGCGGGGCTGTTCGAGGGGGGCCCGTCGCCCGGTGCGATGCACGCGCTGCTGGAGGAAAGCGGCTTCGAGGTCTACCCGGTTGGCCTGGAGCGGAAGCACATGCTCTGGCGACTGGCGGGCCTGCGGGCTTACGTCAACGATTGGCGGCCCGACCTCCTGCACTGTCACCTGTTCCACGGCCACGCCGCCGGCCCGCTCTTGAGGGTGCTTGGGCTCGGCTGCCCCATGGTCTGGACCCACCACTCGGTGGACCGCCGGCCGCTGCCGCTCAGGGGCGCTTTCTATCGGCTGTTCTCGCGTCTGGCCGGCTGCCAGGTGTTCGCGTCCGAGGCGGTCCGCCGATTCCAGCACGCGCGGGCGGGCGTGGCGCCGCGGGAGGAGTTGATCCACAACGGCGTTGACCTGGAGCCGTACCTGGCCCTCCAACCGCGGCCCGGCGCCGTCATCGGCGCACTGGGCCGGCTCGTCCCCGAGAAGGGATTCGACGTGTTGATCCGCGCCTTTGCGCGCCTCTGCGCTGAGAATGACGAGGTCCGGTTGACGATTGCCGGAGCCGGGCCGGAACGGGGCGCCCTCGACCGGCTGATGCGCACTGAAGGTGTGGCGGGCAGGGCGTCCCTGGTCGGGTTCGTGCGGGACGTGCCGGGCTTCCTCGCGCAGGTCAATGTCTTCGCGGCTCCCTCGCGCTGGGAGGCGTTCGGCCTGGCGCTGCTGGAGGCGATGGCGGCGGGCCTGCCGTGCATCGCCTCGCGGGTGGGCGGCATGGCGGAGGTCGGCGGCGACCTGGTCCGTTGGGTTCGACGGGACGACGTTGACGACCTCTACGCCGCGATGAGGGAGATGGCGGGCGTGCGCTACTCGCGGGAACAGGTGGCCCGTCAGCGCGCCCGCGTGGCGACACGCTTCTCCCGTGAGGTGATGACGCGCGAGTACCTGCGCCTCTACCGGTCATTGCTGGGGTAACGGGTGCGGCCGGGCAGCCCTCGCCGGAGCAGAGGCGGCCGGCAGTTGGGGGGCACGGGCCTCTGATGTATAATCCCCCGTCTTCGCGGGCGACCTGCGAGATGCCTCCGGCCGTCGCGGCCGTGCGTTCGCTGACCAGTCCTCCGCAGTCCCCGCGCCCTTCGGGTAGCCCCGGGCGTCTCGCCCGGGGGACGAGCACGAGCAGGAGCCACAAGATGAGAGTACTGG
>JAUVVP010000081.1 GCA_030604585.1 Planctomycetota bacterium
CCCCGATCTTGCGGGCGAAGTCCGCCGAGACCGGCCCACCGCCTATCATCACCTTGAACGAGTCCGCCAGGCCGGCCTCTTTGAGGGCCTCTACCAGCCGACCCATGCCGGGCATCGTGGTGGACATCAGCGTGGAGACGGCGATGATGCCGCGCTCCAGCTCCCGCGCCTTCTCGACGAACGCCGAGACCGGCACGTCGTTGCCCAGGTCGTGCACTGGGAACCCGGCGGCCTCCAGCATCAGCCGCACGATGCTCTTGCCGATGTCGTGGACGTCGCCTTCGATGACGCCGATGATCACCGGGGCGCGGCCGGTCCCCATCTCTGCCTTCAGGTGCGGCTTGAGCAGCTTTATGGCCGCATACATCGCGTCCGCGCAGAGAAGTATCTCCGGCACGAAGTAGATGCCCTTGTCGTACTTGTCGCTGACGATGTCCATGCCTTTCGAAAGCCCCAGCGTGATGGCGTCGTAGGCATCTATGCCGGCAGCAAGGGCCTCCTTGGCGGCCTGAACGGCGCCCTCCTCGTCCATCCCGTCAACCGCCTGCGCCAGACGGGCGAGGATCTCCTCTCTCTCACTCATCGTTCTCTCCTTTGCGGCACCAAGCACCGCGCCTGACGCCCAGGGAAGGCCCGATCGGGTTCTTCGCCGTGCATTTCGCGTGACCCCCTTTCACACAGAGCACTCCGTTCGATGAACATGGCGGGCCGGACGAGGCCACGCCTGATTCAGAACTCATACTTGAAGCACGCAGCAAAGACCTGCTCATCCTTATGGTTGGCCACCGTGCCGAAATCGCCGTAGCCGGCCCCGATGGTCATACGATCGTTGATGATGTAGCAGGCGCACACCGTCCACCAGGGATCCTCGTGATCGAAGAGGCCAGGAATGCTGTCCAGGTCGCTCTCTTTCTGGCGGTACTCAGCGGCCAGGATGAGCCTGTCGGTCAAGAAGACGGCGGCGTTGCCCTCGAAGGTGACGCGGTAATCGTCGGTGAACCCGAACAACCCGATGTGTGTTGCCTTTGATGCCCGAGCTCCCGCTGACACCATGACCGGACGAGGCAGGAAGGTCAACGTCTTGGTGGCCGTCAGCGTGAAGTCCACGCCGTAGTCGTCTTCGAGGCCCAGGTCGCTCAGTACACCGTCCAGGCGCCGGTCGATGTCCTCGACATCCTCGTTATACTTGAGGTGGGCTCCGACGGTGACGGCGGGCAGCCAGCCCAGCTCCCAGTTGTTCTCCTCTATGACGTTGAGCCGGGCGTTGAAGTGGTGGAGGAGGATGTCATTGGTCCTGATGTCCACGCCGGTCGCCAGACGGATGTCATGGTCCAGGTCGGCCAGACCAAGGCGGTTGATGCCGTACCCCAACTCCAAGCGCCGCCACAGCGTCCACGTCAGCGTCAGAGTCTCGAGGTCCTTCTGACCGATCCTCGCCCAGTGGGTGGACACCGCAGGTTTGCCGATGACCGTTCCAGCCGGCCCCGGGTTCACGAGGTAGGCGAAGGGCGTGATGAACACGCCGCCGACGCCTTCAACGGTGTGCAGGGGCAGCGGCGGCCCCTCGTCCGCTGCTGCGGGTTCGGTCTCTTGCTCCGCGGCCATCGTCCCGGTCGCGACCAGCAGGAGCGCGCCCAGACACATCACTCGTCCAATAAGCTTGCAGGTCCTGCGTATACCGCGCCTCCCCCTCGGGCTCATGTCCTTCTCCTTCCCGGCTGTTGCCGGCTCCACGTGCTCTCCAGAAAAGAAGCGGGGACGAGAATTGCTTCTCGGTCCCCGCCGATACCCGCGTCTCAAGGGCTCAGCTTTGTCTATTCAGCGCCGGGCGCCCTCCCGTTTGCGCTTCGGTGACCCTCGGTCCGCCTCGGGCTGCGCCGGCGCCGGCCCCTGATGCCTCGCTGTACTCGCCACGAGTACCGGCAGACGCCACGTCAGCCATACTCAAAGGCGTCCGAGACGATAGCTGTCAGCAACTGTTCCATGACCTGAACTGCGCAAGAGATACGTTACATGTGCCCGCCAGGCTACCGGACCGTATGCCACTGGTCCGCGTTGACGGCCTGGAACTGGCCGAGATCGGCTTCGACCACGACGCGAAACCTTCCTTTGAAGCTCGCAGGCACTCGCCACGAGTACCGGCAGGTGCCTCCTCAGCCGTACTCGAACGAGTCGGAAACGCCGGTCCTGCCCCGTTCGTCAATGATCTTGAACTTCGGCGCCTTCTGCAGCCGGCCGTTCTTCTGCACGCCGGGTAGGTACTCCTCGCCCGCCTGTCCCGCGACCAGGCAACCGATGGACACGAGCCCCGTGCCGACGCTGCGTGCCTCCGTCTTGATAGTCAGGGGCGGGCCCGCCCTGAGCGAAAGCGTCTCGCCGCCGCGAATCCCGAAGCTCGCCAGCCGCCCCGTGTTGCCCTCGCCCTGGAGCGTCCACGTGTCCCTTCGGCTATCGGTGGAGCTCATGCGCACGGATGTCGTGAAGTACTGGCCGGCCGGCAATTGCCACCTGCCGCCGTTGCCGCTCAGACGGTAGGGGCCGCTGTCAGACAGGAGCGTCAGTTCGGCATGGGGGTACCCGATGTCCAGGACTCCCACGTCGGGTTCCGTCCGCAGGAGGCTGATGGCTGAGCCATCCTGCGCGACCTCGATGCCGTAGTACGTGCCGTTCACGCGGATCATCTTCGGCAGCGGCATGATCTCGCCGGCTCCGTAGATGTCACCATCGATCCTTCCGTCGCCGTTCAGGTCTATGGCGAGCCAATCGCCGCCGGTCGGTCCGGAAGACGCCGACAGGACGCCGTCGTAGCGGCCGTCGTAATCCCCGTCCACAACTCCCACCTGGTAAGTGCGCCCGCCCAGCGTGACCCGTCCGGACATGACCCCTGCGGGATAGACGGCCACCGATGGAGACCCGATCGGCGCCTTGTAGACCTCGACGCGGAGAGCCGACCGGCTTCCGGCCTCGGCGCCGCGGGCCTGCACGAAGACGGGGCCGAGCTGGTAGACGGACGTAGTGCCCTGCCGTCGGGTTCCCCCCCGCGGCAGCGGGCTCTCGTCGGACAGGTCGCCGTCCCCGTCCGTATCCGCATAGCAATGGGAAGGGTTGGAGGGGTCGAGCGCGACCAGCAGGGAAGTGCGCCCCGGGGTCCGGGCCGAATAGCACGTGAACCCAGGCTTCAGGCCCGCGGGAACGCGCTCCACACCGCGATGCAGGAACTGGCGGGCCTTGACCGCACAGGCATGAGAGGGGTCCGTCAGTTGCTGGTACTGCAAGGGGAACGTCCCGTCCGCCCGGAGTGACAGGGACAGGGGGAAGAGCAGAAACCAGGATGCGGCCGCGAGCGTTACCTTCTTCATGGGCTGCCCCTCTCAGGATAGTGACCTGACGCCATGGTACACCTTTTGGCGCCGTCCGGCAACCCTTAGGGCCTCTAAGGCTCTGTGGCAATGTCGCGCGGGCCGCTGGAAGAAGGGGTCAGACCCTCTTGACTAAAGGGCCTGACCCCTTTTTCTCCTCGACCTTGTCAACAGAGCAAACCTCTGCCAGAATGAACCGCCGAGGGCCCGCCGGAGCCAGCCACGCAGAGACCATTCAAGGAGCAGTGTCAGTGCCATTCTTTTTTCCGGCCTCTGCGCTCTCGGCCCGAAGTCCTTTCTGTTGGACGACCTAACGGATGGTGTGCCACTTCTCTTTGCTGGTTACCTCGAACGGTCCGAGGTCGGCCTCAACGTCAACGCGGTACTTGCCTTTGAAATCCTTCGGTACTCGCCACGAGTACGCGCAGGTGCCGCCTCACCCATACTCGACGGCGCCGGAGGTGAGCACTTTTCCCGATTCATCCACGATCTTGAACTTGGGCGGGGACCCCGTGCTTCCATTCTTCGTTACTCCGGCCGTGTACTCCTCCCCGCCCTGTCCCGTCACGGACAGGCCGATCGCGACCTGTCCCCTGCTAGCCTGGCGTGCATCGGTCTGGACCGTCAGCGGCGGGCCCATCTTAACGGAGGTTGTCTCGTCTTCTCTTATCCGGAAAGTGCTCAGCTTCCCCAGCTTCGAACCCATCCGGAGGACCCACCGATCTCCCTTCTCATCCGTAGCGCTCAACGCCAACCCCCTGGTGACGTAGCGGCCCGTCGGAAGGTCCCATTTCCCTTCGGAGCCGCCGAGCACGAAGTAGCCCGAATCGGACATCACGGTCAACTGCGCGGCCGGCACGCCGACGTCGAGCGCCCCCAACGCCGGCTCGGCCTTCGCGAGCGTGATGCTTGAGCCGTCAGGGGCCACTGCCACGCTGTAGAAGGCGTCCTTCACACGGAGCAGTTTCGTCAGGGGCAGGATCTCCGGGCTTTCGTAAGGCCGGGGGTCGAACTGACCGTCCCCGTCCAGGTCTATGGCCAGCCAATCGTACTCCGAGCGGCTCCTGGCGATAGTGCGGTCGTAGTGGCCGTCGAAGCCCCCGTCCACGAGCTGCACGCGGTAGGACTCGCCGCCCAACTCGACCTGGCCCGAGCGAAAGACGCCGGGATGGACCTCCATGTAGCCGCCCCCGCCTTCCCAGACGGTAACCTGGAAGCGGGCATGTACCGCCGCCCCGTCCGCCCCAACCCGCAGGGCGACAGGGCCGAAGTGGTGGATCGACATGCCGGCCATCACGACCTCGCCCGGCGGCTTGACCGCTTCCAGCGGCCGTTCCTCGGCCAGGTTGAGGTCGCCGTCCGTGTCCACGTACAGCTTCGGTGTCTCACCCAGGTCGGCCAGCAGCAGGATCGGCTTCCGCCCGGGCCTCATCGTGTAGTAAATCACGTCGTCTGACAGGCCCTCCGGCAGGTCTTTCACCCCGTAGGGCTTGCCGGGAAGGGCCGGCACGTACTGCCGCACCCTGGAGGCAACGGCCGGCGGCTCGGCCCCGATCTCCTGCTCGTCCAGGGCAAACTCCCCCTGCGCCCGAGCAAGCGAGCACGGAGCCCAGAGAAACAAGCCCAACACGATCGCCAACGCTGCCCTTTTCATCGTCGTCGTCCCCCGCTGTTTCAGTCTGTCTGCCGCTCGCCGTCTGACCGACCCTTTCCCGTCCCTGCCGACGCACAGAAAGAAGCCACCGCCGAACTCGGCAAAGCAGTACGAAGCCCTTCCGGAGACGCCTGCCGGCGAGCCCCTTCTTCCTAATACCTGTCATGCCCGGCAGGGCTTTCCTGATTCTACATTGCCCCGAGGCGCCGCGTCAACAGCAAACCTGGCGCCCATCAGGGCTGCCGGCTGCTATTGGGAGGTCTCGGCAGGGCAGGGATGGCTCAGGTCCCCCGGCTTGACCCCCCGCCGGGGCGCAAGTAGAATGCGCCTTGCAGGCGAGCGTCCGGCACGAATCGTCGAATGCATTTGCGACGCATGTCGGGGGAACGCGATGGCGTCGAAGGAAAGTATGCTGCGCAGGCTGCCCGCCGTGGACGCCTTGCTCCAGGACGAAGGCCTGGTGGGGTGCACCGGCGGCGTGCCGCGCAAGGTCGTGGCGGACTCTGTGCGCGCGTCGCTTGAGCAGATGCGTGCGTTGATCCTGGAGGGGGCCGTCGAGGAGACCGCCGACGAAGCGATCCGCGAGGCCGTGATCCTGGAGGCCAGGCGGCGCATTCGGGCCGCGGTCGGGCCCCATTACCGCAAGGTGGTCAACGCCACTGGCATCATCCTCCACACGGGCCTGGGGCGCGCCGTTCTGGCCGAGGGGGCGCTGCGGCAGATCCGAGAGGAGCTGTCCGGCTACTCCCTGCTGCAACTGGGCGCCGAGACGGGCAAGCGCTCGAAACGCGACGGGCGGATCGAATGGCTGCTGCGGCAACTGACGGGCGCCGAGGCCGCCACGGTCGTCAACAACAACGCCGCCGCCACCCTGATCGTGCTGAACACGGTCGCCGCGGGCAGGGAGGTCATCGTCTCGCGCGGCCAGCTCGTCGAGATAGGAGGGTCCTTCCGCCTGCCGGAGGTGATGGCGGCCGGCGGGGTGAAGCTTGTTGAGGTGGGCGCGACCAACAGGACCCACCCGCGGGACTACGAGAACGCCATCACGCAGGAGACCGCCGCCATCCTGCGCTGCCATCCGAGCAATTACGTGATCTCGGGGTTCACGTCGGAGGTCCCTCTGGAGGAGCTGGTGGGGATTGCGCACTCTCGCGGGCTCGTGCTCATAGACGACGTCGGCGCCGGCGCGCTGGTGGACTTCTCACGCTTCGGCTTCCGACGGGAACCCACCTTGCCGGACTCCATCCGGGCCGGGGCGGACCTGGTGACCTCCAGCGCCGATAAGCTCATCGGCGCCTGCCAGGGCGGCATCATCCTCGGCAGGACCGACCTGATAGAGGCGGTGCGGAGCAACCCGCTGGCCCGGGCCGTCCGCGTCGGCAAGCTGACACTGGCGGCGCTGGAGGCCACTCTGACGCTCTTTCTCGACGAGTCGCTCGCCCTGGCCGAGGTGCCGGTCCTGCGCATGCTCAGGCGGGAGCTGTCGGACGTCTCCGAGCAGGCGGAGCGCATCGCGCGGGCGATCCGCAAGAGCGCTCCCGCCGGCTCCGTGCAGGTCGAGACTGTCGAGGGCTTCTCCCAGATGGGGAGCGGCTCGCTGCCGGGGCAGGACCTGCCGACGCGCTTGGTGGCGACCGGGCCGGCGGGGATGTCATCGGAAGAGCTGGCCCTGCGCCTGCGCCGCAGCGCCCCGCCGGTGTTCGCGCGCATCCGGCACGACCGGGTGCTCCTTGACCCGCGCACGCTGCTGGAGGGTGAGGAGCAGATTGTGGTGGAGGCAGTTGCCGGGGCGCTCACGACCTCTGAGCACTGAGCTGCCGAGTTCCGGGACGTGGACTTCGGAGCCGCCTCAACTGACAACCGGCAACTGACAACTGCCCCACCGAGAACGAGCACGAGAACGAGGGGGAGGGGATACCCCTCGCAGTTCAAAGGGCCGAGATGCCACTGGAACACCCCAACATTACGCTCGGCACGGCCGGCCACATAGACCACGGCAAGACGGAGCTGATCAAGTTCCTTACCGGCTGCGACACCGACCGCCTGAAGGCGGAGAAGGAACGCGGCATGTCCATTGACCTGGGCTTTGCCCCCTGCACGCTCGCCAACATGCAGGTGGGGATCGTGGACGTGCCGGGCCACGAGAACTTCGTCAAGACCATGGTGGCGGGGGCGAGCGGGATGGATGGGGTCATCCTCGTTGTGGCCGCCGACGACGGCGTCATGCCGCAGACGCGCGAGCACCTGGAGATACTGGCCCTGCTCGGCGTCGAGCACGGCGTAGTGGCGCTGACGAAGATCGACCGCGTCGAGCCCGACCACCTCGAGATGGCGCGCGAAGAGGCGCGGGACTTCCTGAAAGGGACGTTCCTGGAAG
>JAUVVP010000261.1 GCA_030604585.1 Planctomycetota bacterium
GGCGCCGTGACCTCCGCACGTCAACTACCCACGCAGGACGGTGACACGATGAAGGCCCTCGTGCTGAAGTCGCCGGGGAACCTCGAGCTCATGGACGTTCCCGAGCCTGCCCCGGAACCGGGGCAGGTCATTGTCAAAGTGCACCAGTGCGGCATCTGTGGCAGCGACCTGCGCTACCTCGAGGGCGAGAACCCGTGGGCCAAGCACACACTGGGCAGGAACATCCCGAATCCGCCCAACATCATCCTGGGCCATGAGTTCGTCGGCACGGTTGTGGACGCCGCAGATCAGGGCTACAAATCGCTGCTGGGCAAGCGCGTGGGGGTGAACACGTTCATCGCCTGTGGGCGGTGTCACCACTGCCGACTCGGGAATGAGAACTTCTGCAGGCTGACCAGGCACCTTGGGCACGGCCAGGGCTGGGGCTCCATGGACCTCTATCCCGGCGGCATGGCCCAATACTGCCCGGCCTTTGCCAGTCAGGTCTACGAGCTTCCCCAAAGCATGACCGACGAGCAGGCCGCGCTGCTGGACCCGTTGGTCGCCTCGCTGCATGCGGTTGACGTCGGGCGGCCCGGCCCGCTTGACACGGTGGCGGTCCTCGGTGCCGGGCCCATCGGTCTCCTGATCGTCCAGCTGGCAAAGGTCTACGGGGCCGTTGCCACGTTCATTACGGACATCGCCGAAGCGAGTGTAGAGGTAGCCAGGCGGCTCGGCGTTGACCACGCGCTCAACGTCGCTGACGGTGGGGCAGGCCTGTCCGACGTGGTGGCGGAGGCGACCGACGGCATGGGAGTGGACCGCGTCTTCGACACGGTGGGATCGCACGAGACGATGCTGGAGGGGCTTGGCATCCTGGCCACCAGAGGGGTCCTTGTGATGATGGCCACTAAGGGGGACGAGATCCGGTTCCCTGCCCTGCTGCTCAGCGGCGAGCGGACCATCAGGACCTCGACCAACTCGCTTTACAGAGACTTCCCGCGCGCCATGGAACTGGTCCGCGCCGGTGCCGTACGGGTCGAGCCGCTTATCACACACCGGTTTGCCCTTTCCGATGGCGTGGAAGCGTTCGAGGTGGCGGCCGACAAGGCGCAGACGGGCGCCATAAAGGTCATCCTGGAATGCCAGGCATGATGCCGCCGCTGCGTGTTCGAGCTGGTTCACGGGGGAGCGTGTCGGCTCGGGGGGACGGGGCAGGGGGGCTATGCGCCCCGGGTCGGCAGCCAGTGGCGGTGGAGCCCGCCTTCCGGCGGGGGATCCGGGGTCTGCTCCACGTATGCCCGGTAGGCCTTCCGGAAGTGGCCCTGGCTCAGCTCGTCCAGGATCTGCACGCGCAGCCACAGCGACAGCGTCTCGGGCCTCGTGAGGTAGATCCGGTCGATCACGACGCGGTGAACCGGTTGCCCCTCACCGTCCGCCGGGGGCTCGGTCACATCGTGGGACTCGCACACGGAGACGTAGAGCCCGCACTGGCCGTCCGGGCCGCGGGCGGCGCAGAGGCAATACTCAACGGTCCTGTCGCCGGTGGACTCGAGGGCGAAGACGAACCGGCTCGCGTGCGCTTGCGGAGAGCCGGCTTCCGGCGGGTTCCAGTCCAGGCAGTCCTCCGCGTAGTGCGAGGCGCGGAAGGGGACATCGATCTCGCGGATCGCTTCGTCCAGGGGCGCAAGGGCCCTGGCCACCATCATGCTGCCGTCCTCGAAGCGACCCTTGAGGCGGGACAGCGCATCGCTGCCTTCAGTGCCACCCATCGCCATTCCCTCCTGTGCGTCTGTGGTTGTCGCGCCATCATATAGCGGCCGGACCTATTTCTCAAGGGGCGCAGCGATTTGACGGCGCACGCATGAATGCGTAGACTTGGGCGACCATTAACCAAGGATCGGTGAGAGCCACCATGCTGCACGAACTGCCCGAAGGGGAAGGCCTGGCCGCGAAACACCCCGGCGACCGGGGCATCGGGGAAGACCCCGCCGTCTGCTTCGCAGATGATTTCGAGGCCCAGGCGACGGGTCCCGTCCCCGGAGGCTACCGCATCCGGGACGGGCGGAAGTGGGACAGCGTCGGGGGCGCGTGCTGTATCACGGAGCAGGCCGAAGGCGTCCACAGCGGCAGCAAGGGCCTGGAGATTGCGGTCTCGCGTCTGGACCCCAGCAAGCCCTCAGGGGCGGGCATGTACAAGCACCTCGAGGAGGGACGCGACGTCCTGTTCCTGCGCTATTACGCGAAGTTCGCGGCGGACGTGGACGTCTATCACGGCGGCGCCCATAACGGTGGCGGCATCGCGGCGCGGCCCTGGGGAACGCCACAGGCGGCTCCCGGCGTGCGCGCTGACGGCAGCAACAAGTTCACGGCCGTCATGGACACCTACCGCCCCGACGCGGACATTCCCTCGCCCGGCCACCTGGTCACCTACGTCTACCACATGGACCAGGCGGGCCGTTGGGGCGACCAGTTCTACGCCTCCGGCCGCGTCATGCCTCGGCGCACGCACCCGTTCGGCGACGAGTTCGTCCCGCGGCCCGACTTCATCCCGCAGCAGGGCCGCTGGTACTGCTACGAGCTGATGGTCAAGGCGAACACACCGGGCGTGCGAGACGGGCGGATAGCCTTCTGGGTGGACGGCGAGCTCAAGGGCGACTTCCCGAACCTGCGGCTTCGCAACGTGGACCGGCTCAAGGCGAACCGCATCGACCTGGGCATCTACACGCACAACCCCCGGACCACTACGGACATCACCATGTGGTATGACGACGTGGTCGCGGCCACGTCCTACATCGGACCTCAAGTGCCGGCCGTTTAGCGGACATCAGGAGACAGCCCCCATGCACAGGGACGGGCCTCGGCCGACGGTGATCGGAACGTGCTCGCATGGGCTCCCGCAGGACGAGAGCGCCGAAGCGCAGCTCGCCGACCACCTGGCGATGATCGACGAGATGGCGCGCCAGGCGGAGCAGAATGGGTGGGCGCTGGACATCGCGGTCCTGCCGGAGCACAGCCCGCAGGGCATCGTCGAGAACGTGGCAGAGGCTGCCGAGGACACCGACGGTCGGACGGTCACGGCGATGGCCCGGAAGGCCCGGGAGCATCATGCCTACGTCGCCGCGCCCGTCCATCTGGCCCGGGATGGGAAGGTCTACAACTCCATCGCTATGCTCGACCGCACCGGCGCGATCATCGGCGTCTACGACAAGGCTTTTCCGGTGACGTGGACGGACGGTACGCTGGAGCGGGGCGTTACGCCGGGGTGCAGGTTCCCGGTCTTCGACCTGGACTTCGGCCGCGTCGGAGTGCAGATCTGCTGGGACATCGCCTTCCCGGAGGGCTGGCAGGCGCTCGCCGATCAGGGGGCCGAGCTTGTGCTCTACGCCACGGACCCGGTCGGCTTGCTGGGCCTGCGGTCGCACGCGTGGCGGCACGAGTATTACATCGCGGCCTCCACGCACCGCCCTCCCGCGGCAGTCGTCGAGCCGACGGGCCACGTGATCGCGACCACCTCCGCAGACCCGCAGGCGCAGGTCGTGCGGGTCGACCTCGACTACCGCGTGCTGAACACCAACTGCCTGTGGGAGTTCCCTGAATCGAGGCGCGAGGAGTACGCGGGCCGCATCCGCTTTGACTGGCGCGAGGAGGAGTACCTGCACCTGGTCACGTCCGTGGACCCGGACCTGCCTGTGGGGCGGTTCCTGGAGCAGGAGGGGCTGGTGAGCGGCCGCCAGCGGCGCGCCCGAAACCTGGAGCTGCTGGACGAAGCGCGCGGCCCGCTGCAGGTGTAAGCGCGGCCTGGGCAGGAGGGGAGGGGCCTGCGGTGCCGGCGAAGAGGCCCGGATTGCTGGTCCGTTTCAGCGAGCGGGGCCCGGCGGAGGGCTTCGCCCTCGCCTGGGTGCTCCACGATCCCTCGCCGCTCTCCGACATGTCTCCGGGCCTGCTTCGAGCGGGCCCGTAGACTTCCACCCGGACGGGGTACGGCTCGATGCCGTAGGCGCCCAGGCTGTGCAAGGCCCCTTGCCACGTGCAGCGCATTCCGGTACCCTGATTCGCGCTTACAGATGGGTACAGGCAAGTTCCCCGGCACAGCGATGGGGGCTCGCCGCGCAACGGTCGCTTCGGAGGCATGCTCATGGCATACGATCTGGTGACCTTCGGTGAGGCGATGGTGCGACTGACGGCGCCGGAGCACATGCGCCTGGAACAGGCGCGCCGCCTGGACGTTTCGGTCGGCGGCGCGGAATGGAACGTGGCAATCAACGGGTCGCGTCTGGGACTTGCGACGGCCTGGGTCTCGCGCCTGGTGGACACCTGGGCCGGCCGCCTGGTCGTCCAGGAGGCCCGGCGCCATGGGGTGGACACCTCCTACGTCGTGTGGGAGGAGTTCGATGGCGTCGGGCGCGTGCGCAATGGATTCTACCACCTGGAGATCGGCGCCGGCCTGCGTGCCAGCTCGGTCACCTACGACCGCGGCCACACGGCCGTCAGCCAGATGACGGCCGACATGGTGGACTGGAAGGGGCTCCTGTCGCAATGCCGCTGGCTGCAC